>NZ_JBSSCC010000027.1:0-43907 GCF_054059455.1 Thermostichus sp. MS-CIW-23
ACCTGGGGATGGAAGTGATGCACGAGCGGAATGCGCACAACTTCCCGCTGGATTTGGCGGCGGTGGAGGTAGCGCCTGCGGTGCGTGGCTGATGGACTGACCTGACGCTTCAACAGCATTGGTGGATCCCCCGGCTTGGTCTGGGGGATTTTTTTGTTCTCTTTGCTGGGGTGATCTTTCCCAGAGCTTTTCTAGAGTTAAATTGGGGCCATTGCCTCTGTGACTTAGGGATATGGCAATCATTTCTTCTCGGGATACAGGCCAGAACGCTGAGGGCCCCAAGCGGCGGCAGCAAAAGTCTTCAGCCTGGAGAAAAGAAGGCAGAGAGTTGAGCTTTGCTGGGGAAAGGGGAGCGGATCCCTCTGCCCTGTTGCAGCCGCAAGCCCACCCTGGCGAAGCCCAGGAAGAATCCCTGCGCCCGCGCACCCTGGCGGAATATATTGGCCAGACGGAACTTAAAGAAGTGCTCTCCATTGCCATTGCGGCGGCCCGCGCTCGCCAAGAGCCTCTGGATCACCTGCTGTTCTACGGCCCGCCTGGTCTAGGCAAAACCACGGTGGCAGCAGTGCTGGCGGCAGAAATGGGATCCCAGTTCTACATGACCACCGCGCCGGCTTTGGAGAGCCCCCGCGACATTGCCGGGTATTTGGTGCGCTTGAAGCGGGGGGATGTGTTGTTTATTGACGAGATCCACCGCCTGCCCAAGGTTACAGAAGAATTGCTCTATCCGGCGATGGAGGATTTTCGTCTTGATATCACCATTGGCAAAGGTCGCTCTGCTCGCATCACCTCTCTGCCCTTGGAACGCTTTACCCTCATCGGGGCCACAACCCGCATTGGCGCCCTCACTTCTCCGCTGCGGGATCGCTTTGGCCACGTGCAACGGCTGCGCTTTTACGAGCCTCACGAGCTGGTGCAGATCGTGCTGCGCACGGCTCGCCTCTTAAATGTCTCCACCGATCCAGAAGGGGCTGCAGAGATCGCCCGCCGTTCTCGGGGCACGCCCCGCATTGCCAACCGCCTGTTCAAGCGGGTGCGAGATTACGCCCAGGTGCGAGGGGATGGCCACATTAGCCAAGAAGTGGCAGCAGCCGCTCTGGAGCTGTTCCAGGTGGATCCCATGGGTTTGGATTGGATCGATCGCAAGCTGCTGACGGTGCTGGTGGAGCAGTTCGGTGGAGGGCCAGTGGGCTTGGAGACGATGGCCGCGGTGACGGGTGAGGATCCCCAAACCATTGAAGAAGTGTATGAGCCTTATCTGTTGCAGATCGGCTACTTGCAGCGCACGCCCCGGGGTCGAGTGGTTACCCCTGCTGCGCTACGGCATCTGGGCTATGAAGCCCAGTCTCCTCTGCCTTTGTGGAGCTAATTTGTCTTTTCCCTCTCCCACAAAAGGAGAGAAGGGGTTGAGAGCATGCCTCTAACCCCCAAAACCCTGAACTTTGCTGAATTTACTGAGCTTTAGGCGGTTTGGCAAAAGTCATTGAGAGGGATATAGTAGACCAAGTTTCCCCCTGATCCTTGAGTCCACCGCAACGGTTGCCGGGAAGTGAAGGGGGAAAGCGCTCGGGGGGTATTCCTCAGGGCTTTGCGGGATACCGCCTTCCTGCTCAGAGATAGGCAGGATGCGATCGCTTCTTTCCTGAACCATGTTCAGGAGAGTTCAGCGTGAATGTATCAGCTCCATATCTAGCTGCGGTCATTGCCCACAGGGCTGAAGCTGGGCACCACCAGCTCGCGGTTTTGCTTGGTAAGGCGACCGTACAGCTCCTGCGTGTTGGGGAAGTTGGCCGCCGGCAGGGTGGGGAAGCGGCGATAGGGCACCGTGTCCTCGCCGAAGAGATCCCGATACTCCTGGGTGTTCAGCAGGGCGCGCACAAAGGCTTTCACCCCCTGGGTGGCCAAGATCTGGTTGTACTTGCGGATCTCCTGCTGGTTGAGAGGAGCACGGCCCAGGAAGTGCTTGGTGCCCAGCTCGATCACCTTGGTGTTGGGATAGGGGGCATAGAACTCGGAGCGGTACAGCTCGGAACACCCCAGGGCCTCGATGAACTCCTTGACGGTGATCTCGCCGTTGCGCAGCTTGGACTCGGCGGAGCTGAGCTCGGCGCTGATGTTGTAGATGTCCATATCCCGCTCGAAGACCTGCCGGTAGGCGGCGCGGATGAGGTTGTTGACTTCCGCTTTGTTGGCCAGGCTGGTGAGCTTGAAGACAGGGATCTCTTGGCGTACCTTGGGCACCCCCTGCTGGGCCCGCCGCTGGATTTCCAGCTCGCCGGAAGGCATATCCCGAGGCTGACCCAACTTGACAAAGAGAGGGATGTCGTCGTCGGTGCGAATGGGCTTGGTTGCAACAGCCATGTCGGTGGAGCCGGGGCGCATCCGCCGCAGCGCCAGGCCGCCGGGGGTGAGGTAGCGCTCATAGGGCACGATATCTTCCCCGAAGACCTGCTGGTACTCCTCGCTGTCGAGGATGGCGTCCACGACGGCGTAGAACCCCTGCTTGGAGGCAATGTCAAACAGGCGGTTCATCTCCTGGCGCCCGTAGGTGGGTCGGCCCAGCAGCTTGCGGTGGATGAACTCGATGGCTTTGCAGACATACAAGCTGGACCAGTACTTGTTGCGGAAGAGATCCGACTTGGCCAGTTGGCGCACAAACTCTTTGACGGGAATTTCCCCCGACTCCAGCTTGATCTCCCAGCGGGTCAGCCGTTGGCCTTCGTAGGGCACATAGCCGTATACCTGTTGGTAGCAGGCGCGGATCACCGCCTGGGTGGATCCCTCGCTGCCGACAATGCCGGCCCGCACCCCCGGCCGTCGGCTGCGATCTCCCGGAGTCTGGGTGAGCTTGAAAACCTTCGGGCCAAGGCTGCCGGGATCCCCTGCTGCTCTGGGATTGGTGCGCTCGTTGGTCAGGGCAAAGCCGCGCCGGATGAGGATGCGCTTGACATCTTTGTTGAAGGGAGCAGGGCGGGCGCTGAGGGAACGGGTTTCCTTGGGGAAGATGGCCCCAAATTGGATCTCCAGCGGGTCGTTGCCGGAGCCATAGGCATGCTGATCCGGCAGAGGCCGGTTGTAGCGGGCAAAGAGGGTAATGAACTGGGGCACCTTGCGGCGCGGGGCAGCGTAGGTGTAGAGGTCGAACTTGGCTCCCCAGTTGGCGCTGGTTTGGGCTTCTATCCCCAGCTTGCGCAGGTAGGGCACCGTCTCCTCGCCGAAGTAGTCCCCGTACTCGCGGCTGTCCACCAGGGCGTCCACCAGGCCGGCCAGGCCCTTGCTGGAGACGATGGAGAAGTAGGTCTGCACTTCCTCGCGGGTTTCAGGGGCCCGGCCCAGGAAGTGGCGGAAGGCCAGCTCGACAACGCGGCTGTTAATGTAAGGCTCGTAAAACTGCTTGCGGTAGAGCTCCGATTTGCCCAGGCGGCGAATGAACTCCTTCATGGAGATCTCGCCGTTTTTCACCTTCGACTCCAGGTCGGAAAGCTTGAGGCCGTAGGCGCGGCGGATATCCCGCTCAAACACCTGTCGATAGGCGGCCTTGATGACTTCTTCTTTCTCGGCGTTGGACAGCCCCGGCTTCATGGCAAAAACGGGAACTTTTTCGGCAGCCAAGTTGTAGATCTGGGGTAGCTGCAGCCCTTGCAGAGGGATCCCGTCGGCGGTGCTGGCATTGCGCTGCCGCAGCTTGTCGGAAGGGGCGGGGGCGATGAACTCGCTCAGCAAGACATCGAAGTATTGGTTGATGATGGCAACCGCTTCGGCATCTTTGCGGAAGTAGCCAGCCGCCGCCCGTTTCATCTCTTGAATGGCGACAATGGTGGCCTCGGCGGAGCAGGCGTTTTCGATGATCTCCCGCAGGCCGCGGGTGTTGACGGCGATGATGCTGGGATCCCCGGCCACCAGGGCGTAGGTAACGTAGCGCAAAAACCAGCTCAGATCCCGCAGCGATTTGCGCATGTTGGCAGCTCCGTAGCGGGAGATGTTGATGGGGCGGAAATTGGGGGGAATCTCCACACCGCTGGCGCTGAAGATGTTGCGGATGGCCTCAATGAATCCGCCGGTGGATTCCACGTAGAAGGCAGTACCCAGCTTGAAGGCTTCTTTCTCGTCTTGGGTCGCTTCTGGCCGCTCCAGATAGGCCATGGGCGAGCCCCCTGTGAAGATGCGGTTGGCTGCCCGGCTGACGATGATTTCCGAATTGGCCGCAATGACCTCGGCAATCTCTAGCCGTTTCAGGCCGCTGGAGAAAAAGTCCTCGAGGCGATCCAGCTCGGTGCGTCCCAGATAGCGATCCTGCTGTTCCGCCTGGGAGATGGTCGATACAGGCACGGTTTGGTAGAGACGGGGGTTGGAAACGACTGCGCCAGCGGATACGTTGATACCCATCGATCTTTTAAACTCCGTTTTGATCGAAAAAACTGCCGACAAAGGCCGAGGACAGTGCCATCGAAGGGGGTGAAGAGGCTGACCCACGACTGGAGGAGCATCCCTCTCTGAGCTGAGAAGGATCGATGCCCGATCCCTGAGGGGGAAGCCAAGCCTAGAATACTAGGGGCACGGGCCCAGAGTGGGGAGGTTGTTGCAGTTTGTAACACTGTTTCTCATCCACAAAGACATGGCTCTCAACCCAGCTCTACCCTCCCATCTGTTGTCTTCTGCTTTTCTCCTTGAGGATTGGGAGCAGGGGCATTACGAGCACGTCATTCAGGTCTTGCAGCAGCGGCTCGAGCAGGGATCCCCCTCTCCAGAGCTGTATTGGGAGCTGGGAGCCGCCTATCTCCTGCTGGGTCGGGAACTGGAGGCGCAGCTGGTGTGGCAAGAGGGCTTGGCGATGCTGCAAGCGGGGGGGGTGGCCGAATCCGAGGCCGTCTACCACCTGCTGAGGAGCTTGCAGGCTTTGGCGGAAAGCCTGTGGGAGAAGGGCCATTGGCCGCAGGCAGCAGCTCTGTATCGGCAGCTTCTGGAGTTGGGGGATGGACAGCTGGAGCTGTCTTCTGGCCAGGCTTTGGCTGCTCACCGCATTGGCCTGACCCAAGAGCGGAGCCGGCTGTGGGCTGCGGCAGCGGAGTGGTTTGAGCGGGCTTGCCAGCAGGATCCGGCGGCAGCAGAGAGTTTTTGGCGCTGGGGCTTGGCCCTGATGAAGCTGGGCCGTTTGCGAGAGGCGATTTCCCCTCTGCAGGAGGCTGCGCGGCTGCGCCCTGAGTGGGGGGATCCCTGGGTACAGATGGGCCTGGCGTGGCTGGATCTGCAGGATCCAGTTCAGGCTGTGGGGTGTTTCCAGGCGGCTGAGGCGCGGGGCACCGGGACGGCGCAACTCTACAGCTACTGGGCGGAAGCGGAAGTGCGGCTGGATCACCCTGAGGCCGCTTGGGAGAAGGTTTGCCGAGCGGTGGCAGCGGAACGGAATTGGGTGCAGGCGTGGTGCGAGGGCAGCGGCGGGGAAAGCCCTCTGCGATCTGGACTGGAGCAGGCATGCAGGGGAGAGGGATCTGCGAGGATCCCCGATTTCCTGTATTCGGCTTGGCGGCAGCGTTGGGCTCCAGAAGGCGTTGCCCTTCAAGCGGACTCTTTTTCCCAGAACACCCCCCCTACAACCGACTTCTGGCCGGTGCCAACCCAGGGTTACCTCACCACCCGGCAGTGGCATCAGGCCACGGGCGAAGGGGACTACCAACCCCTGGATCCGGTGGGGGTTCTCTGTCTGAAAGCGCCCCCTGCGGCTGATCCCGACATTTTGCAAAAGTTGCGCCCGCAGCGCATCCCCTTGGCAGAGACCTTTGTCGCCCAGATCCCCCGAGGATCCGTCCACGTGGGCCACTATCCCCGCCACCTCTACGCCAGCTTTGCCAGCGGGGTGCTCACCCGCCGGGGAGAATTGCTCGCCGATCTATCCCTGAGCTTGCCGCCGCCGGAGTTCCTCGACTGGGACTACAGGCCAGATCACCTGCGACACCACCCCCTGCTGGGCTTGCCCCATCTCCCCCCACCGATCCCACTGGATGGCCCCGTTGCCCTTTTGCCCTTGGGGGCAGTTAATTACTTTCACTGGATGGTGGATATTCTGCCGGCCCTCGATATCCTGCAGCGGTCGGGCGCCCTGGAAAAGGACATCCCCATCTTGATCCACGGGTATCAAAGAAAGCCCTTTCAGGTGCAGAGCTTGGCTGCTTTGGGGATCCCAGCCGAGCGCATCCTCAGCTTTGAGCAGTTGGGGGGATCCCATCTGCAAGCCCAGAACCTGATCGTGCCCTCGGCAGGCGCTCCGGTGGGGTGTTTGACGCCCAGGGGATTGGAGGTGCTGCGGCAACTGGCCCAGCCGAGTTTATCCATTGACCCCTTACAACCGCGGCGAATTTACATCAGCCGTCGGTCTGCCCGCTGGCGGCGGGTGATCAACGAAGCGGAGGTGCTAGCCTGTTTGCACCCTTGGGGATTTGCACCGGTGCAAATGGAAACCCTTTCTCTTCAAGAGCAAATAGCCCTAATGCAAGGGGCAGAGGCGGTGATCGGGATCCACGGGGCGGGCCTGACCAACCTCGCCTTTTGTCCACCCGGCACCACCGTCATCGAGATCTTGCCCAGCAATGCAGTGCTCCCCTATTTTTGGATCATTGCCCAGGTGGCAGGGTTAAGGTACTTCCCCTTGGTGGCACCTGTTTGCGATCCGGCTTTGGTGGCTCTTCTTTCCAGCCCCGATTTGGATCGAGAAGATGCCTGGGTTCGGATCCCGGACTTGCTGAATGTGCTGGAACAGACAGGGATCAAGGGATGATGGGATCGGAGGGACTCGAACCCTCACGTTCTTGAGGAACAACGGATTTTAAGTCCGTAGCGTCTACCATTCCGCCACGATCCCAATCTGTCGGCAATAGCCGTACTACTCTACCAAACTGCTTGCCTTGGGGGGGCAAGTCTTTAAGTTGGTTCACCCAGCCCTGCAGTGGAGGGTATGAAGTAGGGGATTGCTGCCCCTGCTGATGGGATCCCTGCTGTGCCCGCTGGCTTGAAGCTCCTACAACTTCTCTTTCAAAAAAACGTTGGCCACCCAGATCCCCACCACCGCCAAGGCGGCCATCCCATAAAAGGTATAGCTATAGCTGCCCAGCCTATCGCGAATTTGCCCCGCGATCATCTTTCCCACCAAGGCCCCAACTCCATAGGCGGTAAACACAATGCCGTAGTTCTGGGCGTAGCGTTCGGGATCAAACAAGCGCAGGGTCAGGGCGGGAGCCATGGCCAGCCACCCCCCCAGGCAAAACCAAAGCAAGGAAAAAGTTACCCAGTAGGCCAGAAGGGATCCCTGAGGAGGCAGGAGCATTAGCCCACAGGCCAGCAGGATGAGCCCATAGGATCCCGTAGTGACCTGATGGGGATGTAATCGATCGGCCAACCAGCCAAACAGAGGACGGCTGAGCCCGTTGAAAATGGCGAAGAGAGCCACGCTGTTGGCAGCCGCAGGGGGATCCAGGCCGATCAGCTCTTCCCCCACAGGACCAGAAATCCCAATGGCGCTTAAACCAACCAGGGTGCCGATGGCGTAGCAGATCCACAGGCCATAGAAGGAGGGGTTTCTCAGCAGAGGGAGAGAGCGCCTAGAAGCCGGTAGAGGGTGATCTGGGCTGTCCGTGGATTTTCTTGGAAAAGATGGGGAAGGGATCCAATCGGGGGGAGGAAATCTCAGTTGGGTTGCGATCCCCAGGATCACTGCCGCGAAGAGGATCCCCAAAATCAGCAGCGTAGGCCGAGCCCCCAGTGCCTCGATCAAGCAGTTGGCCAGGGGAGCAGTGAGCAGGGGGGATAGGCCAAAGCCGACAATGGTGGATCCCACGGCCAATCCCTTGCGATCCGGGAACCAACGGGCTGCCACGGCCATTGGCACTCCATAGGCTATTCCCACACCGCTGCCGGCAATGACTCCATAGCAGAGGGCAATCCACCCAATGGAGGGGGCGAAGCTGGCCAGCCCATAGCCCAAACCCACCAAGCTGCCCCCCAGAGCCAGTACTCGGCGGGATCCCCAGCGGGGGATGACAAACCCTGTGATGGGCATGAGGGTAGCGTAAAACACGAGGGCAACGGTGTAGGGCAGCAGGCTCTCACTGGCCCCGATCCCCAGCTCTGTTTCCAGAGGCTTGCGGAAAATGCTCCAGGAATAGACGGTTCCCAGGCAAAGAAGAACCAGGAGCCCCTGGAGGATGAAAAGCCATCTCCCCATATGGGCCGGTTGTCCATACAAAGTAACGGGGAATCCAACCCTTTTCATGGGTATTTGGAGCTTGTTAGCTTGTGGGGGCGTGGGGTAGCTAAGCCCCGCACTGTAACCGTAGCATCAGTGTCGGGATACAGATACCCCCACATGGTGTATGATGCGAGTAGTTGTACAAAACGGCGTTGCCGGAATCTGGTACAACTACGCGGTAGGGCATTCCGTGTCTGCGCGTGGAGGGTTCTTGCGAAGGCTCCCCGATGAAGCGCGAAGCCCACGCTGTACCTGTAGGGTCAGCGATGGGAGTATGTCACAGCTGAGTTCAACCCATTCTCTCAGCCCTTTCGAGGATGAGCCAATAGGAATAGAATTGCTTGAATTGTTCAGCCAACCGTTGGCTAGAGGCGTTTGGCATCTACCGTCTTGGGCAGAGACAAAGGCTCCGGCAGCTCCGGGATGGACAATTCCCAACCGTTGCTCAAGGTGAAAATGGTTTCCCCGGCCTCTGAACGGGTGGCCACAACCGATTCTTCCAGATCTTTTTTGGGAACGTAGACCATCAAATGCCCGTAGGCACTTTCGTGCAGGATGACTTTCATAGCCCTTTCTCCACAAGTTCCAGCTCTTGGGCACGGCACCCCACCACCAAGCCTTTGGCCAAGCAGTGGACGGCATAGACGTAAAACCGTTGTAGAAAGGTGCCAATGGAAATCACGTAACCTTCGTCGCCCGGAACGGCCAAGATTTTCCCCACCGGCTGGCCGAAGAAGGTGCCATCGTTGCGGATGACCTTACGGATGCGGACTTTGTCGCCCAGCTCAAATTGGGGAGGGCGATCCAGCTCCAGTTCGTCGCTCATGGGGTACCTCCTGTGATTTCTGCCAGCACCTGACAAAGCTCTTGGCGGGTTAGGCTGCGGCCTACTTGGCGCGCCCGTCGAGACACGGCTGCCAAAATGGCCTGAGATTTGGAAGTTTCCTTTCCGGACAAGCGGTTAGACAACATCGGGATGGCTCTCCTCTGGGATGGGTTCTGGAGTGTGTTGCGCCCATTGCGTCAGCGTTGCGCGGCAATAACGGGCCAGTTCCGCCGGTGGGATCGGATGCTTGCAGTGGGTGACGTGCTGCCGCACCTGTTCCAGGAGCTTTTCCAGTTGGCCAGGTGGGATCTGCTCGACAGGGATCCCCTGTTCCTTGAGGATCTGGAGCAGCAAATGCCGGCCGGAGTGTTTGCCCAACACCAGCCGCCGCTGGCCGCCCACGGCTTCTGGTGGGAAAGGCTCATAGGTCTGGGGATCCCGTAGCACCCCTGCAGCATGAATGCCCGACTCGTGGGCAAAGGCGTTGTCGCCAACGATGGCCTTCCAGGGAGGTAGGGGAGCACCGCTGGCCCGCGCCACCTGTTGAGACAGCTCCCGCAAACGGCGGGTATCCACCCCAACATCGATCCCCAAGGTGTAGCGCAAAGCCATCACCACCTCTTCCAAGGGGGCATTGCCGGCCCGTTCCCCCAAGCCGTTGACGGTGGTGTTCACCGACTGAGCGCCGGCGCGGATTCCGGCCAAGGCATTGGCAGTGGCCATGCCCAGGTCGTCGTGGGTATGCATCTCCACAGGGATATCGATGGCCCGCACCAGACGGCGAATCTGCTTGTAGGTGCTAAAAGGATCCAAAATGCCCACCGTATCGCAGTAGCGGAAGCGCCGACAGCCCCAGCTCTGGGCCATTTGGGCCAGCTCGATCACCTGCTCCAGGGAGGTGCGGCTGGCATCTTCTGCCCCCACCGAGACCCACAGCCCCTGCTCCAAGGCCATCTCCACGCATTGGCGCAACTGTCGCAGCAGCCGAGGGCGATCCCCTTGGAACTTAGCGGCCATTTGCCGATCCGAGACCGGCACGGAGATGTGGATCCGCTTGAGGCCGCAACGAATAGAGGCGAGGATATCGCTGGGCACAGCCCGGTTCCAGCCCAGCAGCTGAGCCCGCAGCCCCAGGCTGAGCATGGCGCGAATGGCTTCCGTTTCCACGGCGCCCATGGCCGGGATCCCCACCTCAATTTCGGGTACGCCAATGGCATCCAAGAGGGCGGCAATGGAGATTTTCTCGGGGATTTGGAAGGCTACCCCTGCCGCTTGCTCCCCATCGCGTAGGGTGGTGTCGTTGATGGTGATAGAGGAATTCATGGGATCCATCCTCCAAGACCTACGGCCTGACAAGGCAATCGGTAACCGTCGATGGTGCTCCGCACCGCTGGCGCGACCCCGGTTGCGTCAGGGCAATCATGTCCAGGGTAGAAAGCTCAACCAAGTTGCCGCAGAATTCATCAGATTCCTGTAAGGCTTGGCTGTTCCTCTTAGCGGGGTGGAGTCTTTGGAGCAGGGGATCCTTGACAAAGTCCGACAAAGTCCGGCCTTTGGGATCCCGCTGCTCTGGCCATCAACGAATTAAGTCGAAGGAGATGTCGGTTTTGCCGGGGATGATGCTGCGCCGATCTGCCTCATCCAGAATGGTGTTGACAATCCAGTTAAGGAGGTTGAGCGCCCCCACATAGCCATAGGTGGGATAGCGATGCAGATGGTGGCGGTCGAAGATGGGGTAGCCGATGCGCACCAAAGGCGTGCCCGTATCCCGCCACAGGTATTTGCCGTAGGAATTGCCGATCAGCAGATCCACCGGCTCGGTGAACATCAGAGAGCGCAGATGCCAGAGATCCTTGCCCCCCCAGACGGTTGCCCCCTGTCCATAGGGACTGGAGGCCAGCAGTGCCCGCGCCTCGGCTTCGAACTCCTCGTTGCTGTTGGTCACCACCACATGGATCGGCTCCGCTCCCAGCTCCAGCAACAGGCTGAGCAAGCCCATCACCAGATCCGGATCCCCATACAGGGCTACCCGCTTGCCGTGGATCCAGGCTTGGGAGTCGGTGAAAGCATCCACCGCCCGGCCCCGCTCGATCTCCAGCTCGGGGGGAATGGGCTTGCCGGTTAGCTGAGATAGCTGCATCAAAAACTCATCCGTGCCCCGAATACCCACTGGCCGCGCCGTCAGGGTGGGCCGACCCGAGGCCTCTGCTAGAAACTCCAGGGTCTTGGGCGTGGTGTAGCGCTGGAAGGAAAAAGTAGCCTCGGCGTTGAGGCATTGGGCAGCCGCCTCCAAAGGGGTTCCTCCGGGATACATGTGGAAAGTGCCGTCGTTGGGCGAATCCAAATAGTCGGAGTTGTCCGCCAGCAGGGTCAGCGGGATCCCGAATAAGCCGAAGATGCGCTTGATCTCCCGCAAGTTGCCCATGTAGGTATCGAAACCGGGGATGACGTTGATGTAGCCATTGCTACCCGTGCGGCCCACCGGCTCGGTGAGGGTGCTGAGAATGCTCTTGAGCATGTTGTCGTAGCCGGTGATGTGGGATCCCACAAAGCTTGGCGTGTGGGCATAGGGCACCGGGAAGTCGCGGGAAATCACTCCCTCATTTCTGGCCGTGGTGATGAAGGCTCCCAGGTCATCCCCGATCACCTCCGCCATGCAGGTGGTGCACACGGCGATCATCTTGGGCTTGTAGAGGGCGTAGGCATTTTCCAGTCCCTCGATTAGGTTTTTGAGGCCGCCAAACACCGCCGCATCTTCCGTCATCGAGGTGGAGACCGCCGAAAAGGGCTCCTTAAAGTGGCGGGTGAGATGGGTGCGAAAATAGGCCACGCACCCCTGGGATCCATGGACGAAGGGCAAAGTTCCCTCGAAGCCGACAGCGGCGAAGATGGCCCCCAAGGGTTGGCAGGCTTTGGCGGGGTTTACCGTCAGGGCCTCCCGTTGAAAGTTCTTCTCCCGGTATTCCCAAGATTTTGTCCATTCGGCCACCCGAGCCACTTCTTCTGGGGAAGGGAGATCTTCAAAGGTTTGCTTGCACTGCAGAAGCGCCTGATATTCCGGATCTTGAAACAGGCGGGCGTGATCTTTGATGTCTTGGATATCTTGCGGCATGGTCGGTCTCCTAATGAGGGGCAGGGGAAGGAAGGGCCGTTGGCGCCTGGGATCCCGGCGGCAAGCTAGGATTTCCAGGGGGCTTTGACCAGATCCCAGGTGGGGCTATTCAAAGCTAAATCCATATCGCGGGCGAACACGGCAAAGCCGTCGTAGCCGTGGTAGGGGCCGGAGTAGTCCCAAGAGTGCATCTGGCGGAAGGGCAAAGCCATCTTTTGAAAGACGTACTTCTCCTTGATGCCGGAGGCGATGAGATCTGGCTTCAACCTCTTGGCAAATTCTTCAAACTCGTAGCCGGACACGTCATCGTAGATGAGGGTGCCGTCGTCGATGTACTGGGTGGTGCGCTTGTAGTCGTCGCCGTGGCCGAATTCGTAGCCGGTGGCAATCACCTCCATGCCCAGCTCCCGGAAGGCCGGGATGACGTGGCGGGGCCGCAGTCCGCCCACCATCAGCATCACCCGCTTGCCCTCCAGGCGGGGACGGTACTTGGCAATGATGGCCTCGCTCTGGGGCTTGTACTTGGCGATCACCTGCTCTGCCTTGGCCTGGATGGTCTCGTCAAACCGCTGGGCGATGGCCCGCAGGGATTTGGCAATTTGGGTGGGGCCAAAGAAGTTGAACTCCAGCCAGGGGATCCCGTAGGCTTCCTCCATGTGGCGGCAGATGTAGTTCATGGAGCGGTAGCAGTGGATGAGATTCAGCTTCACCCGAGGGGCAAGCAGCATCTCGTTCCAGGTGCCATCGCCGGAGAACTGGGTCACTACCCGCAGGCCCATCTCCTCCAGCAAAATCCGGGAAGACCAAGCGTCGCCGCCGATGTTGTAGTCCCCAATCAGGGCCACATCGTAGGGGCCGGGCTCAAAGTTGAGGGATCCCTCCTTCGCTTTCTTGTCGGCAATGGGCAGAACCCAGTCCCGCACCGTATCGTTGGCGATGTGGTGGCCCAGGGACTGGGAGACCCCCCGAAAGCCTTCGCAGCGCACCGGTACCACCGGCTTGCCAATTTCTTTGGAAACTCTCTTGGCCACTGCCTCGATGTCATCCCCGATCAAGCCGACGGGGCATTCGGACTGGATGGTAATGCCTTTGGCCAAGGGGAAGAGTTCGCTGGCTTCTACCAAGAGTTTGGCCAGTTTTTTGTCCCCCCCGAACACCACATCTCGCTCCTGGAAATCGGAGGTGAACTGCATGGTAACGAAGGTATCTACCCCGGTTGTGCCGACGTAGTAATTGCGCCTTCCCGACCAGGAGTAGTAGCCGCAGCCCACGGGGCCGTGGCTGAGGTGGATCATGTCTTTGACCGGCCCCCACACCACTCCTTTGGAACCGGCGTAAGCACAGCCGCGGGTGGTCATGACGCCGGGGATGGATTTAATGTTAGATTTTACTCCGCAATCTGCTTTGCCCTCGTCATAGACGTTGAGGTGCTTAGCTCTCTTTTTCTGAGCTTTTTCGGGGTAGGTTTCCAGAACCTCCGTTACGATTTTCCGGGTTTCCTCTTTGAGGGTACTTTTCAGAGTAGTCATGAGAACCTCAGCTATTGGGTGTCATGGATAAAAGCCACAGTGCGAAGGGGGGCTGAGGGAGGAAACCAGCTACCCCCAGCCCGTCTTTTCGGGGATCAGACAGGGGCCAGCTCTTTTTCGGTTTTGCCGATGAGGTGGGCGATTTTCTGGTCGTCGTCCAAAACGCCGAACTCTATCAACAACTGCTCCAGCTCATCCATAGAGATGGGGGTGGGGATCCTCAGATCCGTGTTGTTGATGATTTTTTTGGCCAGGGCGCGGTACTCGTCAGCTTGGTTGCAGTCGGGGGAGTACTCGATCACCGTCATGCGGCGCAATTCTGCGTGCTGAACCACATTGTCGCGGGGGATGAAGTGCAGCATCTTGGTGTTGAGCTTTTCGGCCAGAGCCTCGATCAGCTCGATCTCGCGATCCACTTTGCGGCTGTTGCAGATCAAGCCACCCAAGCGCACGCCGCCAGAGTAGGCGTATTTCAGCACGCCGCGGGCGATGTTGTTGGCCGCATACATGGCCATCATTTCGCCGGAGCAAACAATGTAGATCTCTTGGGCCTTGCCCTCCCGAATGGGCATGGCAAAACCGCCGCAGACCACGTCCCCCAGCACGTCGTAGCAGACAAAGTCCAGATCCTCGTAGGCACCGTTTTCTTCCAAGAAATTGATGGCGGTGATGATGCCTCGTCCGGCACAGCCAACACCAGGCTCGGGGCCACCGGATTCCACGCAGCGCACCCCTCGGTAGCCGGTGAGAACCACTTCTTCCAGCTCCACGTCTTCTACGGATCCCCGCTCAGCCGCCAGGTGAAGGACGGTGGTCTGGGCTTTGCAGTGCAACATGAGGCGGGTGGAATCGGCCTTCGGGTCGCAGCCGACGATCATGATCCGCTGCCCCAATTCGGCCATACCGGCAACGGTATTCTGACAGGTGGTGGATTTGCCGATACCGCCTTTGCCGTAGAATGCAATTTGTCTCATGGTTCAGTTCTCCTAATGAAGACTTGAGGAAAAACTTGAGGGCGACTTAAGGGTTAGAAATCTCCTGCCAATGGGCGCAACTGGTCGCATTAGCGAGACGGGATCCTTACTGCAAAGGATTTCAGCTCGCGGGAAGGCAGCCTTGGATCCTGGGCAGGATCTGGAAGCAAACCGGTTGAACGGTGGGGCTCTCCCGAATCGAGGCAGGAGATGGGGGAAGCGACGGGGAGTAACAGTGGGGCAGATCATAGGGCTCTCAGGCTTATCGAGAATGGGGAACTAGAGGGCATGCACGGTTAAAGTGGGCCACACCTGTTCTTGCAGGCGGGTTTCGATGAGCAACCGCAGGGTGTTTTGCTGGCTGGGGCAGGTGGTGCAGGATCCCTTGAGGCGTACCCACACCTGATCCCCTTCCAGGTCGTACAGCTCCACATCGCCGCCATCGGCCAACAGCAGCGGGCGAACTTCCTCGTCTAGGACGGCCTGAATGCGGGCGATCTTTTGCAAGGTGGTGAGGGGAGAGGGAGCAGCGGGAGAGGGCTCTGTCTGGTTTTGGGAGTTCCCTTTTGAATTTCTTGAATCTTCTGAAGGGGTTGCGTCAGTCTCGGCCAGAACAGCGGCGATCAGGTCTTCAATCTGGGCCAGGCAGGAGCCACAACCGCCGCCCGCTTTGCTGTAGGCTGTTACTTCCTCAACGGAGGTGAGGCGGTTTTCCCGGATCAAGCGGCGGATCTTTTGCTCGCTGACGCCAAAGCAGGAGCAGACCAAAGCGCTGTCATCATCCGTGTGGTCAGGCAGAGGAAGGCCGCGATAGCTGTAGATGGCTGCCTCCAGAGCCTCTTGCCCCATCACCGAGCAGTGCATCTTGGCGGGGGGCAGGCCGCCCAGGTAATCGGCGATTTGGCGGTTGTCGATCTGCAGGGCTTCATCCAGGGTGAGGCCGGTGATTAGCTCCGTCAGAGCCGAGGAAGAGGCAATGGCGCTGGTGCAGCCGAAGGTTTGGAAGCTGGCAGCCAAGATGCGCTCGCTGGCCTCGTCCACCTTTAAGTAGAGCCGCAGGGCATCGCCACAGGTGATGCTGCCCACTTCTCCCACCACCACCCGAACACCAGGCTCGGAGCTGGGATCCATTGCCCCTTGGTTTTTGGGGTGGTAGAAGAGTTCCAAAACTTTTTCGCTGTAGTCCCACATGGCTGGATCCTGAGTTGAGGATGCGAACGGTCGAGGGAAGATGAGTTTGAGGGGGGTCAGCGGTGAGCCAGTTCCCGCTCCTGCTGTTGCAGCCAGTCTTCCGCCTCGTGGCTGAAGGGGGAGATGGCCCGCAAATGCTCGATGATCCCCGGCAAAACCTCCAGCACCCGCTCCACCTCTGCCGGCTGGGTAAAGCGAGAGAGGCTGAAGCGGATTGAGCCGTGCAAAACGGTGTAGGGCAGGCCCATGGCCCGCAGCACATGGGAGGGCTCCAGGGATCCGGAAGTGCAGGCGGAGCCGGAGGAGGCGCAGATGCCGTATTTGTTCAGCCAGAAGAGGATCGCTTCCCCTTCCACGAACTTGAAGCCCAAGTTGGTGGTGTTGGGCAGCCGCTGAGTGGGGTGGCCGTTAACCTGGACATCCGGGATCCGCTGTAGCAAGCCCTGCTCCAAGCGATCCCGCAGCAGCCGCTCATGGGGATCCCCGAGGTGGGCTTGGGCCAGCTCCGCTGCCTTGCCCAGAGCGATGATGCCCGGCACATTTTCCGTCCCGGCGCGGCGGCCTCGCTCCTGATGCCCTCCCAGCAGCAACGGACGGAAGCGCAAGCCCCGCCGCACATAGAGAGCGCCGATCCCCTTGGGGGCATGCAGCTTGTGCCCGGAAAGGGTGAGGAGATCCACCGGCAGGCGCTGCAGATCGAGAGGGATCTTGCCCACCGCCTGCACTGCGTCCACATGGACAACAGCCCCATAGCTGCGAGCCAGGGATCCCACCGCCTCGATGGGGAAAAGCACGCCCGTCTCGTTGTTGGCGGCCATGCAGCTCACCAGGGCAGTATCGCCGGTCAGGGCTGCTTCCAACTCCAGCAAGTCCAGGCAGCCTTGCTCATCCACCGAGAGGTAGGTGACGCGGTAGCCTTGCTTTTCCAGGTGCTTGCAGACGTTGAGCACCGAGGCGTGCTCTACCTGCGTGGTGATGATGTGGCGCTTCTGGGGTTGGGCTGCCAAGGCTGCATAAATGGCCGTGGTGTTGCCTTCGGTGCCGCCACTGGTGAAGACGATCTCCGTCGGGTCGGCTCCCAGAAGGGCTGCCACCTGTTCGCGGGCTTGGTTGAGGGAACGCCCCACCTGGCCGCCAAAACTGTGCATCGAGGAGGGGTTGCCGTAGAAGGTCTGCAAATAGGGCAGCATCGCCTCCAGAACCAGGGGATCCACGGCGGTGGTGGCGTTGTTGTCCAGGTAGATCACGGGGTTCATACAGGCTCCGAATCGATACAAGGTAGGGGTTGGGCAACGTTAAACGGCTTGCGGAGCGTGGGAATGGCACTGCTTTGGGCAAATGCGGGCGCAAGCCTGACAGCCGATGCAGAGGGCGGCATTGAGGATGGTCATCACTTTGCGCTCACTTTCTTCTTCCTCTTCGTTGTCGACAAACTCGCCGTCTTCGTTGAGGGCTCTGAGGGCGAACACACCCCGGCCACAGACTTTGAGGCAACGGCTACAGCCGAGGCAGCGGCTGATATCCAGGCTTTCGATAAACTGTGGGATCCAGGGCAGTCCGCCTTTGGTGAGAGCAGTTACAGTAGCCATGGCCGCGTCTCCAAAAGATGAGGTCTCAAGATCGGGAAGATTTGCTGTCCAGGGCCTGGTTGACCAACCAGGTGCGGTAAAACTTGAGGGCCACCGTTTCAATGAGGTCGTAGTCTTCCACCACTTCGATGCCGGCCTCGCGAATACGCTTCATGGGGCAATCGCCGATCTTGGAGACCAGCACGGCTCGGCAATCCCTGATGAGATCCAGGATTTGCTCTAGGTTGTTGTCCTCCCCGGATCCCCCGTGGCAGTACTGCGGAACCTTGCGGTGGCCGACAAACTGCGCCCCACGGGCGTTGACCTCGTAGATCAAAAACTCCCGTGCATGGCCGAAGTGGCGATTGACCAGGCCGCCGCCTTTGCTGGCTACGGCCACCAGGATGGAGGGGCTGTCGGGAGGCAGGTCGGCTGTCCAGTGGGTTGGGGTTGACTGCTGCTGAGCTTGCAGTTGGGCAATGCTTGCCTGGACCTGGCGGCGTTTTTCGGGGTCGTATTCGGGGGTCATCTGCATAAAGCGCTCCTTGGTAAACTCTTGGCTGCGGTCTTCCCCCAGCAGGCCCACCGCGTCCGCCCGACACTGGCGACAGTGGCGCATCATCCGCATGTTGCCGGAGCACCGATCTTGCAGGGCTTTCAACTCCTGAGGGGTGGGGCCCCGCTGGCCGATAAGGCCGAAGTAGGTGCCGTGTTCAGGCGCCGAGATCAGGGGCATGATGTTGTGCAAGAAAGCCCCTTTCTCCTGGATCACCCGGTTCACTTCCAGCAGGTGGGTGTCGTTGATGCCGGGAATGAGAACGGAGTTGACTTTGCAGAGGATGTCTGCCTCCCGCAACAGATCCAGGCTTTCCATCTGCCGTTCGTGCAGGATGCGGGCTGCCTCCACCCCTCGAATGCGCTTGCGTCGCCAGCGGATCCAGGGGTAGATCCTGGCCCCGATCTCCGGATCCACCATGTTGATGGTCAGGGTGACGTGGTCAATGTTCAGCCGTTTGATCTCGTCGATGTAGTCCGGCAACATCAGGCCGTTGGTGGAAAGGCAGAGCTTGAGATCCGGAGCTTTCTCGGCAATGCGGGCAAAGGTCTCGAAGGTTTGCTTGGGGTTGGCCAAGGGATCCCCAGGCCCAGCAATGCCCACCACCGTCAGTTGCGGGATCTTGCCGGCAATCACCAGCACTTTGTGGGCGGCTTCCGCCGGGGTAAGCAGCTCGCTGACCACACCGGGCCGGCTCTCGTTGGCACAGTCGAACTTGCGGTTGCAGTAGTTGCACTGGATGTTGCAGGCGGGGGCTACCGCCACGTGCATGCGGGCGTAGTGATGGTGAGCTGCTTCGCTGTAGCAGGGATGGGTGGCGATGCGTTGCTGCAGATGAGGGGGGAGAGCCTGGCGGGGGCTGCTGCTGCAAGCGCAGGCCGATGGGGAAGGGGATCCCTGGCGGGGCGGAGTTGAAAGGGGCGGCATAGTGGGGTCAACCAGGGGATAGAACGTTACTGGCGGTTATATCAACCGCCCTCTGCCCGCTCCGTTGCACTCAGCCCGGTAGAACTGATCGAGTTTATTGGCTTTGTACTCAAGACCTGCAAAGCCTGATGGCAGGCCAAATCCAACTTTTTTTAGGGGTCAAGGGTCTGGTTTTTCAAGGCCGGGGATGCCGTATTTTGACCCAAAGGGGCGGGGGATCCGGCTGTGGGGAGGATCCCCGGAATCCCTGATTCGACAAGGGCTTGGGGCAATGCTTAGGAAATACTAAAAATCTGCTCAGATGCACTCAAGCGCCGCAGCCTCGGCTGCGTTTTGCATCAATTGCTACGATTTAATATCGTATCAGCCCAAAAGTGTATTGAAAATAGCCGTTTGAGTTTGAGGAAAGATCCCCCTGGGGCAAAGTCCTCGCCAAGGAAGTGAAGACTACTGCGGCGGCAGGCCGTCGGACTTTCTTGTTGTGACAGGGGGGATGTACTCGCTCAAATACCCATACCCTTCCCCAAAAATACCGGATCCCTGCGGGCAAAAGACTCAACCCCCTGCCCTCAGAAAAACTTTTTTTGCCCTCTGGGCCAAGCTTCCAGGGTTTGAGTACATCGGCAATAACTCAATCAATCCTGATCGCCCGCTGCCAAGCCTGAGCCCCTGCAGCCGCTTGCTATAAGCGGGGGATATAAGCGGGGGAACAGAAACCCAACGGTTCTGCCCTCTGCTGAGACTCCCTCCTGCTTCCCAACCGGTGAGCTTATGTCCCCCCTTGTTTCTCCCCCACCGAAAACGGCTGAAGTGCTGCAGGTGCCCCGTTGCGATCGCTGGCGGATTCTCTACCGTCTGCAGGAGCTGGATTTGACCTGTGGCTGTACCCCGACCGGCCAACTGTGGGTGATGATTCGCACCCCCACCGAAGCCCTCCTCGTCCACAGTGTGCTCCGCCTTTTCGCCCTTGACCGCTCTGGCTGGCTGAATTGGTTGGATCGCTGCTGGTCTCTCCAGACCTGGGATCCCCCTGAGAGATCTGCAGGAGGGGATGACCACCCCTGAACCTCTGCCGTTTGCCTCCTTGCTTCTCCTGTTCACCTCGTTTTGGTAGCGCCAATGAGCACTCCATCCCCCTCGACTCGCTCCTTCCAACAAGTCCGAGACAACCCCGTTCACCTGGGACGGGAGATCACGGTTCCCATCTGCGAGGGCCTCAACCTAGTTTGGGCCAGTCTTCAGGGGCTGTATTTGCAGTATCTGAAGCACCATCTGGTTGTCGAAGGAGCAGAGTTCTACTCAATTCACCAATTTTTCAACGAAAGTCTACAGGAAGTTCAGAACCACGCCCATGAGGTGGGGGAGCGCCTGAACGGCCTGGGTGGGATCCCGGCCTCCAGCTTTGCCAAGCTGGCGGAGCTGTGCTGCTTCAGTCCAGAAGGGGACGATGCGTTGGCTGTGCGGCCCATGCTGGAAGCGGATTTGCGGGCCGAGCAAAGCCTAATCGATCTGCTGCGTCGCCAGGCGGCTCTGGCGGAAAGTGTTGGGGATCGCGCCACCCGTCACCTCTACGAGCAGATTTTGCTGCGGACGGAAGAACGGGCCTTTCACCTGGCCCACTTTCTGGCTGCCGACAGCTTGGTTTTGGGCTTGTCCCCATCCTAGCTTGCCCATCTACGCCCACCCCTCGTTTTGGGAGACTCTGCCATGCTTACCCCCGATCGGGCGCCGCTGCTGCAGTTTTTGCAAGTTGAGCTTGGGATCCCGGAATCCGCCCTCACCTTCGCCCTGAAACGGCATGGGTGTGAACAGGGCCCTTTGCCCATGATTCTTTGGCATTACGGGCTGATTTCCTTGGAGCAACTGGAGCAGATTTTTGAATGGTGTGCTCCCCCTCCTCTTGTTACCAATTCTACCCATTCGGAGGTTTAAGCCATGACTTATCCCTACCCTTCTCTTCCCTTTCCCAGAGTCGGCAACCCTTTGGGATGGCTCGGCCTGGTTTTGAACTCAATTTTCAGATCCGCCCTGAAGTGGCCGCGCCGCTGGCTCAACAGCATTGAAATTCGGGGATCCCGGCAGGCCCGTTGGATTTGCCGTTTGATCCCGGCTTCCTGTCCCTTTGAGCGGGATATCCGACTGGGATCCCGCACCGTCCACATTCCGGCCCTCTGTCGCATCAACCCCCTCTACGAGGAGATCATCGCCCTGCGGCTACGGGCGGCGGCTTATCTGGCCGAAGCTGCGGCTCAACCCCAGCCCCCCTCTTCTCAGGAGATCCCATCATGCCTTTGATCAGCCGGACTAAAGTGGCGGAGCTGCTCAACGAGACCGCCTGCGAGCACAACCACAAGAAAGACGGCAAAGGCAAAAACAAAGTCTGTGCCGAGCAAGCCAAGCCAGGAGGAGCGCAGGGAGGCTGTGCCTTTGACGGGGCTTCGATTGCCCTGGTGCCGATCGCCGATGCCGCCCATCTAGTACATGGGCCAATCGCCTGCAGCGGCAACTCTTGGGGGACGCGGGGCAGCCTCTCTTCTGGCCCCCAGCTTTATCGGGTGGGCTTCACCACCGATCTGAGCGAGAACGAGATCATCTTCGGTGGGGAGGAGAAGCTGTTCCAGGCCATCCTTGACTTGCAGGCCAAATACCAGCCTGCCGCCATTTTTGTCTATCTCACTTGTGTAACTGCCCTCATTGGCGACGATGTGGAGGCCGTGTGTCAGCGGGCCAGCCGCCAGCTTGGGATCCCGGTCATTCCGGTGAATGCGCCCGGCTTTGTGGGCAGCAAAAACCTAGGCAACCGTCTGGCCGGAGAAGCCCTGCTGGACTATGTTATCGGCACCGCCTCCCCGGAGTACACCACTCCCCGCGACATTAACCTCATCGGCGAGTACAACATTGCCGGCGAGCTGTGGGATGTCTTGCCTCTGTTTGACGAGCTGGGGATCCGCATCTTGGCCAAGATCACCGGCGATGGCCGCTACCGCGAGATCTGTACCGCCCACCGGGCCAAGCTGAACGTCCTCATCTGCGCCAAAGCCCTGCTCAATGTGGGCCGCAAGATGCAGGAGCGCTACGGGATCCCCTACATTGAGGCTTCCTTTTACGGGCTGCAGGAGATGAACCACTGCCTACGGGCCATTGCCCAAGGGCTGAAGGATCCCGAACTGCAGGAGCGTACCGAGGCCCTCATCGAGCGGGAAACTCGCGCCACCGAGGCGGCTTTGGCCCCCTACCGGCAGCGGCTGGCGGGCAAACGAGTTGTCCTTTATACCGGCGGCGTGAAAAGTTGGTCGATCATCTCTGCTGCCCGAGATCTGGGGATGCAGGTAACGGCCACCAGCACCCGCAAAAGCACCGAAGAAGACAAAGCCCGCATCCGCGAGCTGCTCGGCCAGGATGGCATTCTCTTGGACAAGGGCAGCCCTCAAGAGCTGCTCAAGGTGGTGGAGCGCACGAAAGCGGACTTGCTCATCGCCGGCGGACGCAACCAGTACACCGCCCTCAAGGCCCGCATCCCCTTTCTGGACATCAACCAGGAGCGGCACCATGCCTATGCCGGCTATCGCGGCCTGGTGAACTTGGCGCGGGAGATCGATGCCGCCCTCCACAGCCCCATCTGGGAGCAGTTGCGACGGCCTGCCCCCTGGGAGACTCCAGCCGAAGAGGAGGTGGGATGATGGCCCAGCTCATCCAAGAACGCAAGCCTCTCAGCGTCAACCCCCTCAAACTCAGCGCTCCGCTGGGAGCGGCCCTGGCCTTTCTGGGGATCAAGGGCTGTCTGCCGCTCTTCCACGGTTCCCAAGGCTGTACGGCCTTTGCCAAAGCGCTGCTGGTACGTCATTTCCGCGAGGCCATTCCCATGTCCACCACTGCCATGTCCGAAGTGGACACCATCTTGGGGGGGGAGGAGAATGTCGAAGCTGCCATCCTCACCTTGGTGGAGAAGGCCCAGCCGGAGCTGATTGGTCTTCTGACCACCGGCCTCACGGAAACCCGCGGGGACGATATGCCGCGCATCCTGCGGGAGCTGCGCCGACGCCAGCCGCAATTGCAGGATCTGCCCATCGTCTTGGCCTCTACGCCTGACTTTAAAGGATCCCTGCAAGACGGCTATGCCATCGCCGTCAACAGCTTGGTCAGCACCCTGCCGGAATCGCCGTCGGGATCCGTCCACCCTGCTCAGGTAACGGTGCTGTGCGGGCCTGCCCTCACCCCCGCCGATGCCCAGGAGATCAAGGAAATGGTGGAAGCTTTTGGCCTGGAGCCAATCTTGGTGCCGGATCTCTCAGGCTCCCTAGATGGCCACTTGGGCACTGGCTTTAGGGCAACCCCGGACGGCGGCACCAGCCTCGAGCAACTGCGGCAGCTGGGGCGATCCGGCCTCACCTTGGCCATTGGGGAGAGCATGCGCCCTGCCGCTCAGATCCTGGCCCAGCGCTTTGGCACCCCCTATCGGGTTTTCCCCCACCTGACCGGTCTCAAGGCTGTGGATCCCTTTTTGGCAACCTTGGCCGACTACAGCCAACAGCCGGTGCCCCTGCGCTACCGCCGCCAGCGCAGCCAAGTCCAGGATGCCCTCCTGGATTGCCACTTTTTCTTCGGCAACCAGCGGATTGCCTTGGCCCTAGAAGCCGATCTGCTCTGGGGGTGGGTGGACTGGCTGCTGGATATGGGCTGTCAGATCCAGGCGGCCATCAGTCCCACACCGGATCCCCACTTGAGCACCCTTCCCATTGAGGCGGTGCGGGTGGGAGATCTGGGGGATCTGGAGGAGCTAGCACCCGGGGCTGACCTGCTGGTGGGCAACTCCCACGTGGCGCGCCTGGGCAAGCGGCTGGGGATCCCAGTGCATCGGATGGGGATCCCCATCTTCGACCGGCTGGGGGCCAACCACCTCTGTCAGGTGGGCTATCGCGGCACCCTATCCCAACTGTTTGCTGTCGGCAACCTGCTGATGGAGCAGGAGGAAGCCCGTCACCCCAGCCCACCCCAGGTTTCTGGGCATGGATTCTAAGGGATCCAGAGCTTCGAAGGGCAGCCCAAGTGCCCCTAGCTCCCCCAAACCCTCAAGTTCACGTTTCTAAGGAGAACCCTCATGCAAGTGGCCTTTACAACCCGCGACGGCAAGCACGTCAACGCCCACTTTGGTTGGGCCAACCAGATCGACCTCTACGAAGTCACCCCCGAAGGCTACCGCTTCTGCAAAACCCTTACCTTTGGGGGCAACTTGGAGGCAGACGGCAACGAGGACAAACTGGTGCCCAAGCTACAGGCTTTGGCCGATGTCACCCTCATCTACGTTGCCGCCATCGGCAGCAGTGCCGCCGCCCGCCTGATCAACCGCCGCATCACCCCCATCAAAGTGCAGTCGGAGGAAGAATCCATCGAGAGCTTGTTGCAGCGCCTGGTATCCACCCTGCACAACCCTCCCCCCTGGCTGCGCAAAGTGCTCTTGGCCGAGCGCGCCCGCAAAGCCGAAGCCCCAAATCCCTCTACTTCCCCTGCGGAGGTTTAGCCATGACGGTTACCCCTCTTTCCCCCTCGACCAGCCCCATCTTGCAAGAGATCGTTCGCCAGATGCGGGCGGCGGATCCCTACGGCACCTACCGCGCCTGGAGGGATGAGTTGCTGCTCAAGCCCTTTGTCGTCACCAAAGCCCAGAAGCGCCAAATATCCCTGGAAGGGGAGGTGGATCCGGCAGTGCGGAGCCGCATCCTCATCTACTACCGCGCCATTGCCGCCCTGATCGAAAAGGAGACGGGCCTCCTGGCTCAGGTGGTGCTGGATCTCAACAGTGAAGGTTTTGGTTGGGTGCTGGTCTTCTCGGGGCGGCTGTTGTTGGTGGTCAACACCCTGCGAGACGCCCATCGCTTCGGTTTCGAGTCTCTCGAACAGCTCACTGAAAAAGCTACTGCCCTTATCGACAAAGGGATCCAACTGGCCCGAACCTACCCCGAGGTGGGCCGGCTGTAGCCGCCTGCCTCCCCTTTTGTCTGTGCAGCAATTTCTTTAGCCATCAGGAGTGCCTTGCCCATGTTGAATGAGAGGGATGTTGAAAATGTTGTGAACGACCTGGCTTTCGAGCCCTTCGAACACCTCTCTGCCGACCAGCTCCGCAGCGAGATCAAGCGCCTAAACAGCAAAGCAGGCCAACTGAAAATGGATCTGCACGATCTGGCCGAGGGGCTACCCGACGGGTTCGAGCGACTCCCCGACTTGGCAGCCCGCACCTATGCCCTGTTTGCCCGGCTGCACACCCTCAGACAACGCTTGAAAACCCTGGAGACCTGCCGATGAGTTGGAACCACAACCGCCGTTGGAAAGACTTCCAAGCCCTGATCAATGCCGAAGATTATTTCGCTTTTTTCGAGCTCCCCTACGATCCGCGGGTGGTCAACGTGAATCGCCTGCATATCTTACGCAAATTTGCTCAGTATCTGGCTCCTCTGGAGCACTTCCAGGGCAGCGAAGAAGAGCGATTGGAGCAAGCCCGGCAAGCGCTGGAAAAAGCGTACCAAACCTTTCTCACCTCTACTCCGCAGCAGGAGAAGCTATTCCGAGTCTTTCAAGACTACGGTTGTCCAGATGCTGTCGGCGGCTGTGCCGGCTGCAGCTCTTTGGGAGAGCGGGGCGAATGCAGCCCTGGGATCCCTGCCTAAGCTCCCTTGTTTACCCCTCGTCAACTCTCTGGAGATCTCATCATGGCTACCTACACAGTTCACTTGGTTAACCCAAAACGACGGCTCGACACCTATATCTCAGTAGATGAAGATTCAACCATCCTAGAAGCGGCTGAGGATCAAGATGTGGACTTGCCCTCTTCCTGCCGCTCCGGTAGTTGTTCCTCTTGCGTGGCCAAAGTGGTAGAAGGAGAAGTCGATCAATCGGAGCAAACCTTTCTGGATGAGGAGCAAATAGCCAAAGGATTTGTGCTGCTCTGCGTGGCTAAACCTCGCTCCAATTGTACGATTCGCACTCACCAGGAAGCTTACTTGTTTTGATAGACGGCTGCTCTCCAGTTGCTCGCCGCTAGGCTTAAGCAGCCTTTTTTCTATTTTTTTCTAGAATTAGGGATCCCTATATGTTGGCACCGCCCACCGTCCCTAAGATCTCAATAACCATATCTCCTCTCCAACTCATGAAGGTTGGAGAAGAAGGTCGCATCTACCAACTGCGCGGATCCGAAGCTGCTTGCGCCCAATTGCAGCAAATGGGTCTCACTCCAGGTACCTATCTCCAGGTTATCCAACGTCACCCTGAGTGGATCCTACTCCTACCCAGTGGCCAACTTTCCCTTCCTGCTCATTTAGCTAAACCCATCTGGGTTTACATGGATCCCCGTTGCACCCTAGCGCCTCCCCAAGAACCGAATAAGAAAACAATCTTAAATTTGCCAAGAGCCTTCTAAAATGTAGTCTATTTACCCAATTTTTAACTTGCAATGAGAGACACTCAAGGTAAGCACATCTCTTCATAATCTATCTTGATTTGGGAGCAAAGCTATGAACACCTGTTTGCTACACCTGGGCTCCATCCTTAAAGCTGCTGAAGAGCTTAGCCTTGTGGAAAAGCCATTTCCCAAGTTGCAACACATTCAACTCTGCACAGGGCTCAGCCCAGAAGAAATCGTGCGGGCGCTGGAGCTAGAACCCAATCCCTTGGGTTGGCATCTAGAGCCAAGCCACAACCTTGCCGATGAATCGACGTATTGGGTGGGCGGACGACCTTGTGTCGGCTTGGTTATTGAGCGTTTTGCCTGACACTTGCTGCAGTTCGGATCCCTAAAAGGCTCTCAAGGGGGGAGGAGTAGCCTGCAAAGCCATCTCAAAAGTTCACTGCAAACATTAGAAGTTAAGAGAAAACAAAGCTTTCCAGAAGGTTCACCCTAGACCAAATCTCCCTGGCCTGCCGGGGATCTTTTGAGGTATCGTTCAATCCAGTTCACGAATTGAGCTTAGGAAACAGACCTTAAACTAAGGTCTCTCGCCGGGCTGACACGGCTTTGCGAGGAAGGTCTCCATGGCCGGGTTTAGGGTTTTGCAGATGCGATAGCAGGCGTGAACAAAGGAGAGCTACAGGGAAACGTTATGGAGTTTGAGGGCTATGGCTTATCAAATCTCAGGGGATTGTATCGGTTGCCACGCTTGCGTAGATAGCTGTCCTACAAAAGCTATCGTTGTCCAGGATGGGGAATACTGGATTAATCCTCTGTTGTGCAACGACTGCGAAGGTTTCTTCCCAGAACCTCAGTGCGTTAGCCTGTGTCCCGGTTCTGCCCCGCAGCCTTATGAAGCCATGAAGGGGCGCAACCGCACGGTCACGGCCCGCATTCGCAGCAGTCCACCTCTATTTTTGAACGGCCATAGCCAGGCTTTTGCTTCGTCAATTGTGGTCTGGGAAGCTTGCAATTTCCTATCTCAATTTCAATCTCTCAATCTGCAAAAGCAGGGAGATAACCAGGTTTGCTATCAGAAATCTGTTGGCCACAACCAGGGATCTCTGACCCTAACTCTATGTTTGGACGGGATCCCACAAAGTGCTCCGATCGATGTGCGAACTGCCTGTTTGCATCTTATTTTTGCTGCCTATGCCGCCGGGTTGGATAGCCCCTGGAAGGAATCCTTTGTTTTCACCGACTCACAATTGGAGTCCTATTTGGGCTGGGATAAACGTAAAGATCTGAGCAAGATGACCCGTCTCCACCTGTTCATGACCTGGATAGAGCAGCTCTGTCGGATTCAAGTCTCCATCGATTGGCCGGATCAGGGGCGGGTGAAGGGGTTTTCGGTACCGGCTGGCCCTCTGTGGAGGCTGCTCAAGATGCATCGCCACTTTCAAAAAGATGAGCAGGGCTGCAACCATCTGGTGGGCCTGACTTGGGCGATTCAGCCCGGCGAATGGACACGGTACTTTCTCAATCGACAAGGGTGCCGCCAGGGGCAAGCCTTTTATCAGTACAGCAGCCTGCCCCTATCCCTGCTGCAGGCCGTGATGAGCCATTGGCAACACCATGAAGGAGCCATGCGCCTGCTGCTGTGGCTGTTGTTCAAAGTGAGGATGGGGCGGCAACAGCGTCTGACGGTGCCCACCCTGATGCGAGTGGCCTACGGGGAAGAGCGACTGCAGGAAGCTTATCTCAATCTCCAAGAACGCAAACGGCTGGTGCGCACCTTTGAAAGCGATCTGGAGGTTCTCAACCACTACGGCCTCAAGCCGGAGTTCGATCCCCTCACCTATCCTTCTTCCATTCAACCCCTGTGGGCTCGCCTGGAAGCTGTGCCCGAGGATGCGGACGAGGCATTGAACTTTTGGATTGAAGATGCCAACAACGGTGGCTTGCTGACGGCTGCCGGGCCGCGGGGCAAGTGGGGACTCTTGATGCAGGCTCGCATTCAACGATTTCATCTGCCCTCCGACTGGCATCGTCGAGTAGTTCAAGAAGCCAGATCCCCAACCCGAGAATCGGGATCTCGGCGGCAGCGTAGGGCAAAGTCTGCGCCTGTTGCAACAGACTCGGATCTCCCTGGCCCTCCCGAAAACCCAAAAGACTTCCCCTCAAGCAAAGCTTTGCGTGGAGCGGATATCTCGGCGGCACGCCAGCAAAAGGGAATCAGCCAGCGGGAATTGGCCCAGAGGCTGGGGCGCAGCCAGAGCTGGGTGCGGGATGTAGAGAATGGGCGGCTTCAGATCAGCCTAAACGATCGCCAGCGCCTTATCAAAGCCCTGTATTTGGATCCCAGGCAACAGCAAGTCTAGGCCAGTCACTCAATTTGCTAATCCACCACTAATCCACGGCGATGACCACATCTGAGGCTTTAATGGCAGCATACGCTTCTTTTCCAACTGCTATACCCAACCGTTCGGCAGAGTGCTTAGAAATAATGGCTGTTATTTCTATGCCTGGTGCAACTTCCAGAACAATTTCGGCATTGACCATGCCCACCTGGAAGCTTTTTACAGTTCCTTTAAAAAAGTTGCGAGTGCTGATTTGCATGACTTCTCCTTTGTTGAACAAGCAGAGCAACAGGGGTGTTGACCGAACTGAACAAGAGAGGAGCTTGCCGGATGGTCATTCAACACCGGTTTCAATACTATCAGATGCTTATCGTTGCCTCTGGGGAGGAAGGGCTGCCAATAGTCTAGATTATGTATCCTGAAGATACAAACTGCAACCTCTAATGGTCAAAGTACCGAGCGATTGGTGGATTTTCCTGTTCTGAAAGTCGTCACGGGTCAAAGAAGAATGGCTATGAAACGAAGAACTGCAATGTTATTCCTGGGGATCCTAGCCGCTCTGGCTTTGAGGTGGGGGTCGGCTCCCGGCTTGGCGCAATCTCAGCCCATTTTGGTGGGGGCTGCGGTGAGCTTGCAACCGGCTTTAACGGAAATCGACCGGTTGTTCACCGCCCGCTATCCCGACATCAAGGTTGAGTACAACTTCGCCAATTCCGGCTCTCTCCAGCAACAGGTGGAGCAGGGGGCTCCTTTGGACGTGGTATTTTTCGCAGCCGCCTCTTTTATGGACGCCCTTGCCAAGCAAAACCTGCTGGTGGAGGGATCCCGGCGAGATCTTCTCAGCAACCGCATGGCTTTAATTGTGCCTGCCAATGCCAGAACCAAGGTTCAGGATTTTGCCGACTTGGTGGCGGAAGAGATCCGGGTTCTGTCCATTGGGGATCTGCAGGCCATGCCCGCTGGACGCTATGCCCAGGAAATTCTCACGCAAGCAGGGGTGTTTGAGACGCTGCGGCCCAAGATGGTGTTTGCCAGCACGGTGCGGGAAATTTTGACGGCGGTGGAGCAGGGCAATGCTGACGCTGGGATCCTGTTTACCTCGGATGCTCAGCTTTCAAATCGGGTGCGGGTGGTGGCTACGGCGGATCCCATTACACCGATTGTCTACCCGGTGGCATTGGTGCGCGATACTCCCGCCGGACAGTCTTACTTGGAGTTTTTAACCTCAGGGGAAGCGGCAGAGGTGTTTGTGAAGTACGGCTTTATCCGCCTGTAAGGGATCCCTCTGCAATTGCCCAGATGAGCGACTACGACCTATCCCCGCTTTGGATCTCCCTACGGATTGCCGGCTTGGCCACGGGCATCACCTTTGGGGTGGGGACGCTGGCGGCTTACGGGATGTTGCACTACCGAGGTCGCTGGCGCTCTCTCATCGAGGCCCTCTTGTTGGCGCCGCTGGTGTTGCCGCCCACCATGGTGGGCTTCCTGTTGCTGCTGCTGTTTGGCCGGCGAACCCTTCTGGGACAACTTTTGGCCTCGCTGAACTTGTCGGTCATCTTCACCTGGTATGCCGGGGTGATCACGGCAGCGGTGGTGGCCCTGCCCCTGATGTACCGCACGGCCCTGGGAGCTTTCCAGCAGATCGACCCGACGCTGGTGGCGGCAGCCCGCACCCTGGGAGCAAGTAGGGCCAAGATTTTTACGCGGGTGCTGATCCCACTGGCCTTGCCAGGGATCCTAGCGGGGGTTACCCTCAGTTTTGCTCGCGCTCTGGGGGAGTTTGGCGCCACCTTGATGCTGGCAGGCAATATCCCGGGCCGCACGCAAACCCTGTCCATGGCCATCTTCTTTGCCGTTCAGGCGGGGGATATGCGGGGGGCGGCCATCAGCTCGGCCCTGGTCTTGGGGTTGTCCTTGGGGGTGATGACGGCAGTTAACCTTTGGTTTCAGCGACAGCCTCTGCAGCAGCTTCCCCCTCGCCCCCTGCGGGTTCTGGCCAGAAGGGATCTGGATTTCTCAACTCCGGCCCCCCGCCTCTGGGTGGACATTGACAAGAAGCTGCCCCAATTTGAGCTGCAGGCGCAACTGAGCTGCGACGGGCGGCCATTAGGACTGCTGGGGGCCTCTGGATCCGGCAAAAGCCTACTTTTGCGCTGCATTGCCGGGATCGAAACCCCGGATGGTGGGCGCATTTTGCTCAACGAGCGGGCGTTGTTTGACGCCGAACAGGGGATCCGGCTGCCCCCCGCTCAGCGACGGGTAGGGGTGATCTTCCAGAACTACGCTCTGTTTCCCCATCTCACCGTCGCCCAGAACATCGCTTTTGGGATCCCTGCGGGCTTGAGCGAGGCCGAAAAACAAGAGCGGATCCAGGCCCAGCTGCGGTTGGTCAAGCTGAAGGGCTGGGAAAACCGCTATCCCACGGAGCTCTCCGGAGGACAGCAGCAGCGGGTGGCCCTGGCGCGAGCCTTGGCTTCTGAGCCGGAGATCTTGCTGCTGGATGAGCCTTTTTCTGCTTTGGATGCCCACCTGCGCAGCCAACTGGAGCAGGAGATGGGGGAAATCCTAGCGGGCTACAAGGGAGTCACGCTTTTGGTAACCCACAACATTGAGGAAGCCTTCCGCCTCTGCGGGGATCTGGCTGTAATGGAGCAGGGGCGAATCATTGCCCAGGGGGACAAGCGTCAGCTATTTGAGGCTCCCCCCTGCCTTAGTGTGGCGCAACTGACGGGTTGCAAAAACATCTCGCGGGCCAAGCTCCTGGGCCCTCAACGGGTGCTGGCCTTGGATTGGGGCTGTGAGCTGCAGGTACAGGGATCCCCAGCGGGAGAATACATCGCCATCCGCGCCCACCACCTCACCTTCAGGCCCGACGGGAAGCTGCCCAACACGTTTCCCGCTTGGCTGGTGAAGTGGAGCGAGACCCCCCACCGACTGACTCTCTTCTTTAGGCTGGGCGGTCCTCCTGCCCACCGCCAGGACTATCACCTGCAAGCTGAGGTGTGGCGGGAGCGCTGGCGCGAGGTGGAGACTTGGGGATCCCCCTGGTGGCTACAGTTGGATCCCCGGCATCTGAGGGTGTTTTGAGTCTGGAGCCCAGGAGTCAGGTGGGCTCGCCCAAGCGGTAGCCCCGCGGGGTAATCAGCCGCTCCCCATGGCGAAAGGTCTGGGAGTTGCCGATAAAGACCAGGGTGAGCATGTCCACCTCCTCTGGATCCAGCTCCCCCAGGGTGGTAAGGCGGAGAGTTTCGCCAGGGCGGTAGAGGTTGCGGGCCAAAGCCACAGGGGTATGGGCGGGCCGGGCCTGCAAAAAGATCTGCAGAGCCTTGAGGAAGGGATCCACCCGCTGCCGGGAGCGGGGGTTGTAGAGGGCCACCACAAAATCGGCAGCTGCAGCCGCCTGAAGGCGTTTTGCAATCACTGGCCAGGGGGTAAGAAGATCCGAGAGGGAAATGGCGCAGAAGTCGTGCATCAGCGGAGCCCCCAGCCGGGCAGCAGCCGCCTGGAAGGCAGAGATCCCCGGCAGCACCTCCAGAGAAGGGCGGATCCCATCCCAGCCAGAGCGGACCAAGCACTCCAGCACCAAGCCCGCCATGCCGTAAATGCCGGCATCCCCCGAAGAAATCACCGCCACCTTCAGCCCCTGCTGCGCCCAAGCAATCGCCCGTTCGGCTCGCTGCAGCTCTTGGGTAATGGGAGAGGCCTCCCGGATTTGGCCGGGGTGCAAAAGGGGATCCACCAGATCCAGATAAAGCTGGTAGCCAACAACCACATCGGCCTGAGTTAAAGCCATACGGGCAGCCAAAGTCAATTGACCCAGATCCCCAGGACCAGTGCCGATGAGCCAGAGGTGGCCGCTGCGAGGGGAATACTCCTGCGCCGCGCGGGCAATGGCCAGGGTGCAGGCCCCTTCGGTTTCTGACGTGAAGACCTGCTTGGGGCAGAGAAGAGTTGCCTTCCCCTCCGCAACGCAAGAGGGCCTCTCAAAAGCTCGGTCACCTCTTCCCCAGATCTGAGCCGCCAAAAGAGCAGCCGCCTCCGCTACCGAGGGAGTGCCCACCGCCTGCCGCACCGCCTCCGAAGGGTGGGGAACCGGGATCCCGGCCAAAGCCTCTGCCGGGAAAAACTCAATGGGCCAGCCGTGGGCCTGAGCCAGCTCCAAAAGACCCGGCTCGTCTTGCTTGAGCTCTAGGGTGGCCAAGCCGGCAATGGCCTCAAAAGCCAGCCCATGGGCCTGCAACAGGCGGCGCAGGGATCCCTCTAGCCAAGCGCGGGTGGTGCCCCGCTCGCAGCCCACCCCCACCCACAGCACCCGCGGATGCCAGTGCACTGTCGGGATCCCCGTGGGAGGGGAGAGGTATTCCCCAATCCAGATCTGGGCAACGGGATGGGGAGGAGAGGAGGCCACTAGGGGATGATCTGCCGGCCAAGCTTGTCGCCAAAGCCGCGTGCCGCAGGTCTGGTGAACGGCCACCGGCTCTCCCCGCGTCAAGGCGGCTGCCACCCCGTTCCAATCTCCAGCGCCCCGCCGCCAGCCGTAGGGATCCCCCAGCAAATCCAAAGGCGGGATCCCCAGCCCCTCGGAAGCAGAGGTGAGAACCGGCTGGGCTCCCAAGGTAGCGGCCACCTGCCGCGCCAGGGCATCGGCCCCCCCCACATGTCCCCCGCACAGGCTAATAGCCCAGCGACCGGCTTCGTCCACCACCACCACCGCTGGATCCCGCTGCTTGTCCTGCAAGAGGGGGGCAATGAGCCGCACCACCGACCCTGCGGCCAAGATGAAGAGACAGCCCTGCACCTGGGGCCAGGTTTGGGCAACGGCTTCTGCTAGGGAGCCTGGCGCTGTGGGATCCTTGGGATCCCCGTAAGCCTGCCAGGGGGAGGGCAGCCCCTGCGGGTCAGCTTTGCTCCAGCAGCTCACCTCCTTGCCTAGGAGGGGGATCAGAGAGTTGGCCAACCGGCGGGCGCGCGGGCTGGGGGCAAACAGAGCAAGCTTCATCGAGCGTGGGCCAAGGCCAGGATTCTCCCCGGATCCTATACTGGACATAGAGCCACCCGCGAAGGGACAAGTGCCGATGGTCATCCCACCTGGACTGATGCTGCCCCTAATCCCCCTGGAGGTTTTGCTCTCCACGAAGGGGCTGATGTTTTTGCTGCTATCGGCCTATGGGGGGGCCATGTGGACATTCTTAAGCGGCGCTCCCCGCGTCCACACCATCATCGTGCCGGACTTGGAGCAGGCCAGAGGGTTTTACGAGAAGGTGTTGAAACTGCCGGAAGCGGAGCTGCCCCTGCAGTACTACTACGGCTACGAGCAGAGCATGGTCGGCTACAGCCTAGGATCCGCTTACTTTCCAGGGGATATTGGCCTCAGTCCCCGCTTCGATGCCAAAGCCCGTCCCACCTCTGGGCCCACCCAATTGGATACCCCCGGACTTTGGTACCAACTCTCCGACAATGTTCAATTGCACGTGATCCCTGGCTCTACAGATCCCTATGCGGGGTCCGGTTCCTACGGCAACGCCTCTAGGCCTAGCTCCTCATCTGCTTCTGCTTACGGGACTGTACCGGCAGCGGGCCGCAGCAGCGGCGTTCGCTATCGCCATGTCAGCTATGAGCGGGAGTCCCTTAAGGCCCTTCTGAAGCGAATCAACAAACAAGGGATCCGCAACAGCATTCGCTCCGAGAAGCCCTTCGTCTTTTGGGTGCGGGATCACCAGGGTCAGATTATCGAATTTGCCGAACTGAAAGGCTGACGGGATCCCCTAAGATTGTTAAAAGAAAGCCAAAAGTCGGCGGTGGGGGGATGCCAACGATGAAACGGGTGCTGCTGCTGGTGCTGTGTTTGCTGTGGCTCGGGGTGTGGGGCGCCCAGCCGGCCGTGGCTCTGTCGCGGGCCAAGGACAATCCGGTGGTGAGCGTGCAATCCCCAGCCAAGGACTTCATCACCACCGAGTCGGGATTGCAATACTACGATATTGCTCAAGGCAGTGGGCCTTCGCCTCAGCCGGGGCAAACGGTGGTGGTCAACTACGTGGGCAAGCTACAGGATGGCACCATCTTCGATAGCTCCTACAGGCGCAATCAGCCTTTTGTCTTCACCTACGGAGTAGGGCAGGTGATCCGTGGCTGGGAGGAAGGGCTGGCCACCATGCGAGTGGGGGGCAAGCGCTACTTGCGCATTCCGCCGGAGTTGGCCTATGGCAGCCGCGGGGCAGGCGGGGTGATCCCCCCCAACGCCACCCTGGACTTTGAAGTGGAGCTCCTGGCCATCCAGTAGATTCAGATCTTGCAGAGACCGAATATCCAAGCGGCATTGGGCTTGTGCAGGAACTCCCTTCCCCGGAACTGTCTTCTTCTTGGCGGCCCAGTTCTCTGGCAGCAGATCCTGCCCTAGAAAAAGCTCGCCTGCGCCAGCACTTTCGCCAGCTACGGCAGAGGTTGGACAGATCCCTTATCAGCCAGAAGATCGTGGCTCATTTGGCCTCTTGCCCCCAACTTTTGGCCGCCAAAACCATCCTGGCCTATGTGGCCTTCGGCTCCGAGGTGGACTTGGGATCCCTGTTTGCCCTTTTTCCAGAGAAGCAGTGGGGGATCCCCCGTTGTCTGCCGCGGCGGCAAATGCAGTGGCACCGCTACCAGCCGGCTGAGCTTGTCCCCAACTGCTGGGGCTTGCTGGAGCCTTCTCCCGGCAGCACAGTTATCGACCCTGGCAAGGCGGATTTGATCCTGGTGCCCGCTCTGGCCTGCGATCGTTGGGGAAGGCGTTTGGGCTATGGCGGCGGCTATTACGACCGCTTTTTGGCCGCTTTGCCGGATCCCAGTGTGCCCAAGTGGGGCATCCTCCCCCAAGCCTGCTTGCTGGAGCAGCCCCTGCCTCAGGATCCTTGGGATCAGCGCCTGGATGGGATCCAAACCGAGGAGAGGTTCTACGAGACGGGGATCCCCTAGACTAAAGAGGGTGGGCCTTGGAGGAAAAACGATGAGCCAAGTTTGGAAGCCGGCGCAGTGGCTAACCCAAAAGCTGCGTCTTGTCTGCATGAGCTTTGGCTGTGTGGCATTGGCGGTGCTCTTGATGGGCTTTGGGGCGATCCCCCTGCAACTGAAGGATCTCCACGTCACCCCCTGTCCCGATACCCCCGAATACACCAACCTGGTGACCAGTAACGGCAACCCCATACCGGCCAGGTGCCTGTTCGTCGAAGGCACAGTGGTCAACCGCTCCAAAAATACCCTGCTGAACGCGGATGTCTTCGGTCGGCTTTACGATGCCAACGGCAACGAGGTTCTGCCGGAGCGTACCCGCCTGGGGGCCATTGCAGAAGTTCCTCCCGGCGAGAGCCCTTTTTCAATTCGCATCTCCGTGCCGGTGACCAGCCCCCTGCCCCTCACCCTGGAGCAATTCAAAGCCAGCGGCTTCAGCGGCACCGTGCGTCGTTAACGTCTAAAGCTGGCGGCTGAACTCCACCTGGGTGGGGCGCTCAGGCAAATGGAGTTGCGCAACCACAGGCGGCGTTTGGGCGATCAGCCGGCCCCGGCGGAAGACATACAGGCAAGCCGGTTTCAGGCGAATGGCTTCGACGGCATCAGCAGCCTGGAGCACCACCAGATCGGCATAGCAGCCGGGTTCCAGGCCGTAGCCTTCCAACCCCAGAATGCGGGCCGGGTTTTCTGTTACCGCCAAAAAACACTGGCGCATCTGCTCATAGCCAGTCAGTTGGGCGGCGTGGATGGCCATGTGGGCCACCTCCAGCATGTTGCCGCTGCCCAAAGGGTACCAGGGATCCATCACACAGTCATGACCAAAGGCCACCGTCAAGCCTGCGGCCATCAGCTCGGGCACCCGGGTCAGCCCCCGTCGCTTGGGGTAGGTGTCGTGGCGACCTTGGATGACCATATTGACCAGCGGGTTGGCGATCACCCCCAGCTCTGCCTCGGCCATCAGGGGGATCAGTTTGCTGACGTAGTAGTTGTCCATCGAGTGCATGGAAGTTAGATGGGATCCGGCTACCCGCCCCTGCAAGCCCAGCCGCAGCGTTTCGTAGGCCAAGGTTTCCACATGGCGCGAAAGCGGATCGTCGGTCTCGTCGCAGTGCAGATCCACCCGCAGACCCCGCGCTGCTGCAATTTCACATAGGGCCCGCACCGAAGCTGCTCCCTCGGCCATCGTCCGCTCGAAGTGGGGGATCCCGCCCACCACCTCCACCCCCAAATCCAGAGCCTTCTCCAGAAGCTGCACCGCCCCTGGCGAGCGATAGTAGCCATCCTGAGGAAAGGCCACCAGTTGCAAATCCAAGTAGGGAGCCACTTTTTGCTTGACTTCCAGCAGCGCCCGCACCGCCAACAGGTTGGGATCGCACACATCCACATGAGTGCGGATGGCCAGGATCCCACGCGCCACTGCCCAGTCGCAATAGGTCAAGGCCCGCTCCATCACCGCCTCGGGGGTCAACAGCGGCTTCAACTCCCCCCAGAGGGCGATCCCTTCTAGCAAGGTGCCCGACTGGTTGACGCGCGGGATCCCATAGGTGAGGGTGGCATCCATGTGAAAGTGGGCATCCACGAAGGGGGGCGACACCAAGCGGTTGCTGACATCAATTTCTTGGGGGGCAGTGGCTTGTAAGTTGCTTTCCAGAGCCACAATGCGATCCCCCTGGATACCGATATCGATTCCCTTGCGGCCATCCGGCAAATTGGCCCGGCGCAAAATGAGATCCATATGTTGTGGCTATTTGTTTGAACTTAGGATGGAAAGAAGCAACTACAGTTGACTGAATGATAGGCCAAATCAGATAAAGATGTCTTAAATTACCTCAAAGCCCGAATTTAGGAAACCAGTTGATTGGGTTATTGCTCACTTTATAAAAGAGGGCTGTAGTCCCCAACAGCATCCGGTTGTGCAAGATATCAACCAAGTAGTCAGAGGGATAATCTATCGAGAGCTGATTTGAGAGGACTTGGCCCTTACATCCATTCCAACCGTCAGCGAAACTTCGTTGTCCATTACAAACAAGCTCCTTCTCAAAAAATTGTATTTCAGGATACATATTTTCAGGGATCTCCCCCTTAGGGTAAGCCGAGCAGTAACCCGATCTCGAACTAACCTCAACAGAAGCGACTATGGCACGTTTAGAACTCTCCCGGCGGGACTTCTGCCTGCGTTCTGGGGCTTTCGTGGCTGGCTTGATGGGGAGCCGCTGGTTGGTTCGCGATGCCACGGTGGCTCAAGGAACCAAGCTGAAAGTGGCTGGGGTTTATACGGTTCCCATTGAGCAGCAGTGGGTGAGCCGGATCCATAAAGCGTTGATGGCTGCCCAGAAGCGGGGGGATATTGACTACACCTGGTCAGAGTCAGTTTCCAACACCGACTACCCACGGGTGCTGCGTCAGTATGCCGAGAGCGGCGTCCAACTGCTGGTGGGTGAGGTCTTCGGGGTGGAGCGGGAAGCGCGGGAAGTAGCCAAAGACTATCCCAAAGTCAGCTTTTTGATGGGATCCAGCCTCAAGCCGGATCCTGCCCTGAGCAATTTTGCCGTGTTTGACAACTACATCCACGAGCCTTCCTAAGCGGTGGCGACCCAGAACTTCTTGATATTCTCTGTGTCTCTTGTGATACACCTCAGCCACTACCTCACCAGAGGGAGAACCACGTTATCAATCCAAAGCACCGCTGGAAAAAAGTTGGCCACCTGCCTTGGGAGGATATCAACAGTTGGCTAGACAACCCTGAGAATCTCTGGGGCACTGGCGAGAGCAGCTATGCTGGGTGGAACAACCGGTTAAGTGTCGGGCGAGAAAGCGGAGTTTCTCTTTACCTTGTACCGGTCGAGCATTTGCGTCTGTTGGTTGGTTACAAGGCACCAGGATACCCGAATTCTAAGCGTAGAGTACGCGGCGAGTTTGTATACAAGGGAGTAAAATACTGCATGGATGTTACCGATCCTGTGATTGAACGGGATTTCCTAATGGGCGAAGACGGTCAATATGACATCCCCGATCCGGTGCTGTGTGTTAGCCTTAGCGATCCCTACTTGGGCTATTACTACAAGCTGATAGCGGCTGTTCTCTACTCAGGTCGACTCATATGAAATCAGAGATCTACACGATTGGTCACTCAAACCACGAGATTGATTTTTTCATAGACTTACTGCGCCAGTACAACATCACTGGTATTGGCGACGTTCGCTCACGTCCATATAGCCGTTACGTCCCTCAATATTCACAAGAAAAGTTGAAAAGTGCTTTAGCGTCAGCAGGTATTGCTTACGTCTTTCTGGGCAAAGAATTGTGAGGACGTAGCGAAAATCCGAGCTGCTATGATCAGGGTAGGATTCAGTATGAACGACTGGCAAATGAGCCAGCCTTCCTCGAAGGGATCGACCGCCTGATCCAAGGTTCTAGTCGGTATCGGATCGCACTGATGTGTGCTGAGAAAGACCCTATTGAATGTCATAGATCGTTGCTGGTGGCGCGTAAATTTTTTCAAAGTGGGATTCCGGTCAACCACATCTTGGCCAATGGCTCTTTGGAGACTCATGAGGCTCTAGAATCTCGTCTTCTTGCCCTTTGCAAACTTCCAGAGGGGGACTTGTTTAGAAGTCGGGAAGAGTTTATAGCCGAAGCCTATCTCATTCAAGGCAGGCGTGTCGCCTATCGAGATGAGAAAATGTCAAAAAATGATGAGCGGAGCGCGAGGCCATGAAGATATTTACGATAGGGTTTATGAAGAAAAGTGCAGAGCAATTTTTTAATCGCTTAAAACAGCCTGGTCTGGTTCAAGTTGTTGATACTCGACTTAATAACACCTCACAACTAGCGGGATTCACGAAAAAGAGGGATCTAGAGTTTTTTCTTCACGAGATCTGCAAGCTTGGATATGTTCATTTGCCGGAACTTGCACCAACTCAAGAGATTCTCGATGCTTACAAAGCCAGTGGTGAATGGTCTAACTACGAGAGACAGTTTTTGTCGCTGATGGCCGAGCGTCGCATTGAAGATCAAGTGGATAAAAGTATTCTCGATGGAGGATGTCTGCTTTGTAGTGAAGCTACACCTGAGCACTGTCATCGTAGGCTGGTTGCTGAATATTTGCGCAGAAAATGGGATGATGTTGAAATCGTGCATCTATGATAACTGAGAGCTGGCACTACGGATTTTTCCGATTTATGCAGCTACTCCGAGTTGCAGCAGGATTCCGGCAACACGGAGCGAAAGGGATCCCTGACTGCCCAACCGATTTGGAAACTCTCTCACCGACAGCAAGCTCAATACAGGGATCCCCGCTTGGGCAGATCCAACACTGGGCCAGTGTTTGCCACCGTTGCTTTTGGATCCCAAGTTCCTGCTGTCAGCTAGCGTGTATGGTAGATGAAAGCTTGTTTTTGGGTCTTTCCCCGTCCCTATGCCCAGGGCTAGCACCTCTTGCCATCAGACCGACCCCCGCTTCAGCTCTGCTATCGCTACGCGAGGCTTTCGCGAACAGGCCAAAGGGTTAAAGCCCCACCAACAAAAGCAACTGCAACGGCTTTACCAACTGCGCCTACCCCCCAACCGCCTGGTGACGGTGGAGTTTGCCCAACGGCTGGGATCCCTGACCCAAGAGTTGGAAGGCCGGCCCATCAGCGTTTACCTCAACCGGCGCGGCCAGGTGATCCGCGTAGGGGTGGGATCCCCTTTTGAAACCCAGATTCCTGCTTGGGAATTGCCCCGCCAGGGGGCCGAGCGCCTATCCGGGATCCGCTGCATCACCACCCAAATGGGGGAGGGGGGCCCCGGTCAAAAAGCGCTGACGGCCATGGCCCTGCAGCGTTTGGATGCCCTCATCACCCTTTCCGTGTCCAAGTCAGGAGGGCACCGACGCCGGGGAGGAGCGGCTACGGGCTTTGTTCACCGGGCCTATCTGGCCCATCTGCTGCCGGAGGGAGAGCGCCGTTGGCAGGTTTCTGAGCCTTTGCCTTTGGGGATCCTGGCAGAACAGGATCTGCAGGAGCTGGTGGCGGAGCTGGAGGATGGGTTTCGGCGCCAGTTGACCGCCCGCCAGGTGGATCTGGATCAGGATCGGGCCATCCTGGTGGGGCTGCAGGAGTCCGGGCAGAGCTACGAGGATCTCATGGATGGGTTGGCGGAGCTGAGCCGCCTGGTGGAGAGTGCCGGCGGACAGGTGCTGCAAGCCCTCTGGCAGAGGCGGGAAGGCCCCAATTCGGCCACGGTAATCGGATCCGGTAAGGTGCAAGAGCTGGCTCTGCTGGTCCAGGATCTGGGCGCTAACTTGGTGGTGTTCGACCGGGAACTTACCCCCAGCCAGGTGCGCACCCTGGAAGAGGCCCTGGGAGTGCGGGTGGTGGATCGCAGCGAGGTGATCCTGGATATTTTTGCCCAGCGGGCCAGAACCCGGGCCGGAAAATTGCAGGTGGAGCTGGCCCAACTGCAGTATTTGCTGCCTCGCTTGGCCGGTCGAGGGCGCACCATGTCTCGGCTAGGTGGGGGCATCGGCACCCGTGGCCCGGGGGAAACCCAACTGGAAATGGAGCGGCGGGCCATCCAGCGGCGCATCGGCAAGCTGCGGCAAGAGGTGGAAGAGCTGCGCCGCCACCGCCAGCGGCTGCGCCAACGGCGCGAGGCATCCCAAATTCCCGTGGTGGCCCTGGTGGGCTACACCAACGCCGGCAAATCCACCCTCCTCAATGCCCTCACCCATGCCCAGGTCTACGTGGCCGACCAACTCTTTGCCACCTTGGATCCCACCACGCGGCGGCTGGAGCTGCCCGACCAGCAGGCGGTGCTGTTGACCGACACAGTGGGATTCCTAACCGAATTACCAGACCAACTGGTGGATGCCTTTCAAGCCACCCTGGAAGAGGTGACGGAAGCGGATGCCCTGCTGCATGTGGTGGATCTGTCTCACCCCAACTGGGAGGGGCAAATCGAGGCGGTGGAAACATTGCTGGACGAGATGCCCTTGGCCACCGGCCCCCGGCAACTGGTGTTTAACAAAATCGACCGCCTGGATCCCGAATGGGTAGAGGATGTGCGCCTGCTCTACCCCAAAGCCCTGTTTGTTTCCGCCACCACCGGCCAAAACCTGGATCAGTTGCGCCACACCCTGGCCCAATTTGCTGCAGTTCTAAGCCCCAACCCCTTCGATAGTCAGGAACCCAAGGATCCCTAAAAGCATTCCATAAGGATTTCCAAACCTGCATAGCTCATCTTCATCCGCCGTCAACATAAACATTCAGTTACATTGAGATCAGGATTGTGACCCGACTTAAAGTTAGGGAGAGAACATGGCCACCACTGCAGTTGCACCTCAAGTCGCACCTCGCCTGGCCCAACCCCATCTGACGCTGCAAACTCTGCCTATCGGGGCCGACACCCTTGCCATTCGCTCCCAAGATTGGGATCGGGATCGATTTGACATCGAATTTGCTCTGGAAAATGGCACCACCTACAACTCCTTCTTGATTCGCGGCGAGAAGGTGGCCCTCATCGACACCTCTCACGAGAAGTTTCGCCAGTTGTACCTGGATTGCCTGCAAGGGATCCTAGATCCTGCCCAGATCGACTACCTGGTGGTCAGCCACACCGAGCCAGATCACAGCGGCCTAGTCGGTGATCTGCTGGAGCTGGCGCCCCAGATGACGGTGGTGGCCTCCAAGGTGGCGGTGCAATTTCTGGAAGATCTGGTGCATCGGCCCTTCCGGCGGCTGGTGGTGAAACAGGGAGATCGCTTGGATCTGGGCAAGGGGCATGTCCTGGAATTTATCTCTGCCCCCAACTTGCACTGGCCCGACACCATCCTCACCTACGACCACGGCACCCAGATCCTTTACACCTGCGACGTGTTTGGGATGCACTACTGCGACGACTTTGCCTGGGACGAACATCCCCACCTGTTGCAGGCCGACTTCAAGCTCTACTACGACTGCCTCATGGGGCCCAACGCCCGCTCGGTGTTGTCCGCCCTGAAGCGCATGGAAGCCTTGCCTCCCATCGCTGCCATTGCTACCGGCCACGGCCCCCTACTGCGCCATCACCTGTCCGACTGGGTGGAGCACTACCGCACCTGGAGCCTGGAGCAGGCCAAAGCTGAACGGATGGTGGCAGTGTTCTACCTGTCGGGATATGGCAAGGCGGAAGCGTTGGCCCAGGCCATTGCCCGCGGGATCCAAAAAACCGGCATCCAGGTGGAGCTGGCAGATTTGCGGCTGGTGGATGCCCACGAGGTGCGGGAGCTGATGAGCTTGGCCGCCGGTGTGGTGATAGGCATGCCGCCCCAATCAGGGCCTGAGGCCGCCACCACTCAAGTGCTGCTGAAAACCCTGCTGGCCTCTGCCCACAGCAAGCAGGGCTTTGGCCTGTTCGAGTCAGGGGGAGAAGACGACGAGTCGGTGTACCTCTGCCGCAACACCCTGCAGGAGATCGGCGCCAAAGAGGTGTTTGCCCCCATTCTGCTCAAGCAGCCTGCTGGCGAGGCCCTGCTGCAACTGGCCGAAGAAGCAGGTACCGATCTGGGGCAGTGGCTGACGCGGGATCGCAGCATTCAGCAGATGAAAGCCTTGGATGCCGACCTGGATCGCGCCCTGGGCCGCATTAGCAATGGCCTCTACATCATCACTGCCCGCAAAGGGCAAGCCACCAGCGCCATGCTCGCCTCCTGGGTAGCCCAAGCCAGCACCGATCCGCCAGGGATCAGCATTGCGGTGGCCAAGGATCGGGCCATCGAATCCTTCCTGCAGGTGGGAGATACCTTCGTGTTAAACGTGCTGCAAGAAGGCCATTACCAACCCTTGATGCGCCACTTCCTGAAGCGATTTCCACCGGGAGCCGACCGCTTTGCCGGGATCAAGACCTACCCTGCTGCCAACGGATCCCCCATCTTGGCCGATGCTTTGGCCTACCTGGAGTGCCGCGTGGTGAGCCGCCTGGAAACCAGCGATCACTGGGTGGTGTACAGCACCTTGGAAGCCGGTCGGGTCTCCAGCCCAGAGGGCCTCACCGCCATCCACCACCGCAAGGTAGGGAATCATTACTAGGTTGTGTTGATCTTTCATTTGAGCCAAAAGAGAGCACTGACGAGATAGAGAAAACTCAAGAAGTTCCTGGCCAATTTGTCAAAACGAGAAAATAGATGCCGGTACTGCTTCAACTTATGAAAAAAAGCATTCGATTAAATGCCTTTCTTTATATAAATGCTTGTCATAATACCGCTGCGTCTTTCTATTCCTTTTAGGCGGAATAACCGCTTGAG
>NZ_JBSSCC010000028.1:0-41872 GCF_054059455.1 Thermostichus sp. MS-CIW-23
TCTCTCCTTGGGGCGACTGTAAACTCGCCTGAAATTCCGAAACTTAGCTGTCCTCTGGGGCCGCTAGGGATTGGGATAAAGCCCGCACCCTGCGCGTAGCGCGGGTGTCGGGTAGTTTACTTGGACTGACTCCCTCCACCAAGTTGAGCAGGGATCCCGGCCAAACCGCTTAGACAAGGGGAACTGACCTACGCAAAATGGAGGAAGTAGGGGAAAAGCATCTCGTAAATCACTCGGTCGAAGCGTGCCCGTTTACCTGTACTGGGGAGATGACACCTATCGCCTGATGCAGGCGGTGCAGCAGTTGCGCGACCAAGTGCTGGATCCCCACTGGGCTGCTTTTAACTACGATCGCCTGCCGCCGGAATCCACGATTGCCGGGCTCAACCAAGCCATGACCCCGCCGCTGGGATCCACCGCCCGCTTGGTTTGGCTGGAAGAGACGACGCTCACCCACCATTGCTCGGAAGATCTGTGGGAAGAAGTGGAGCGCACACTGGCCCAGTTGCCCCCCACCACCCATTTGCTCTTGACCACCAGCAGCAAACCGGATGGGCGCCTGAAATCCACCAAAATCCTCAAAAAAACGGCCATTGTCCGCGAGTTTTCGCAACTGGCCCCTTGGGATGAGGAGGGCATTCTCCAGCAGGTGCAGCGGGAAGCTGAACAACGGGATCTGGCCCTCAGCCCGGCAGCCGCCCAGAAATTGGCCGAGGCGGTGGGCAATGACTCCCGTCGCTTGGCGATGGAATTGGAAAAGCTGGCCCTGTTTACGGCAGGTCAACAGGATCCCATTTCTCCTGAACAAGTCGAGGCGTTAGTTCCCGCCAGCGCCTACAACAGCTTTCAATTGGCGGGATCCCTGCGCAAAGGGAATCTGGAACAAGCCCTACGCATCTTGACCCATCTGCTGGATCACAACGAGCCGGCTCTGAAGGTTCTGGCGGTGTTGGTGGGCCAATTTCGCACCTGGCTATGGGTGCGGCTGCTGCTGGATCAGGGAGAACGGGATCCCAAGGTCATCGCCCAGAAAGCAGAAATCGGGAATCCCAATCGGGTTTACTTTCTGCAAAAAGAGGTGGGATCCCTGAAGACCACAGCTTTACTGAAAGCAATGCAGCAGCTTTTGCAATTGGAATACAACCTCAAGCAAGGACAGCCGGAACGAGATGCCTTTCAAGAAGCGCTGATCCAAATCGTGGCTATATTGGGTGAAGGCCGAGCTCAGAGCAAGTAGAGCAGAATAAACAACACGATCCAAACCCCATCCACAAAGTGCCAGTAGATCTCGGCAGCTTCGACGCCAAAATGATGTTGAGCGCTGTAGTGGCCGGGTTTAAAGGAGCGCCAGAGCACTGCCAGAATAAACAGCAACCCTGCCATCACGTGGAGACCATGAAACCCCGTTAAAACATAGAAGGTGCTGGCAAACAAATTGGTGGTGAGGCCAAACTCCAGGTTGCTGTACTCATAGAGTTGCCCTGCCAGGAAAACCGCCCCCATCAGCGCTGTGAGGGCAAACCACAGCCGCAGACCCCTGACATCATCGGCCTTGATGGCCGACCCAGCTTTGTGAATGACGAAGCTGCTGGAGAGCAAAATCACCGTGTTGATCCCGGGCAAGAGCAATTCCCGCTCTGGGGTTCCCTCCGGCGGCCAGACAGGAGCGGTGAGGCTGTAGGCCAGGTAGGCCATGAACAGCCCTAGGAAAAGACAGCCTTCTGCCACCAAAAACATCAAGATGCCAAAGACGCGATGATCTGGGTGCTCAGCGTGGGCAGTGTGGGCCCTTGAGTGGCCAACCATCAGCGTTTCAGAGGCAAGGGATCCTTGCATATTCCTTTCCACCTAAATTCCTGAATTCCTGAGACTTCTTGAGGCTGTACAAGCAGCCCAGCCAAGACTGGAATACCCAGTGAGCAGGGGATCAGCCGCCCACCGGGCATCCGGCCTGCTAAGAAGAAGTAGGCTCCGCTTCTGCCAGCGCCAGCTCCCGCAAGGTTTGCAACTGAGCAGCAAAGTAGTCCAGCGTCTCCTTGCTGTGCAAACCGTAGTCATAGGGGCCGGTCAGCAAAATGGGATCCCCATAAAAGTTGTGATGGGGCGGGGGAGAAGAAGTTGTCCACTCCAGTGTCAGGGCCTGCCAAGGATTATCCCCAGCTTTTGGCCCGGCCACCCAGGAGTAGATGGCGTTAACCAAAAAGGGCAGGGTGGAAATGGCCAGAACAAAGGCCCCCACCGAGCTGATCCAGTTGAGGTCGGCAAATTGGGGATCGTACTGGGCCACCCGGCGGGGCATCCCCATCAGGCCCAGCTTGTGCATCGGCAGAAAGCAGATGTTGAAGCCGACGAAGGTCAGCACAAAATGTACCCGCCCCCAAAACTCATTCAACATGCGCCCCGTCATCTTGGGGAACCAGTGGTAGATGCCGGCATAGATCCCAAAGACGCTGCCGCCAAACAACACGTAGTGTAGGTGGGCCACCACAAAGTAGGTGTCGTGAACGTGGATATCCAGAGGCACCGAGGCGAGGATAATCCCGCTCAAGCCGCCGATCACGAACATCGAGACAAAACCCATGCCAAACAGCATGGCCGAGCGGAAGTGGATTTTGCCGCCCCACAAAGTGGCCAGCCAGCTAAACACCTTGATCCCAGTGGGAACGGCAATGGCCATGGTGGCGATCATGAAGAACACCCGCATCCAGTCAGGGGTGCCGCTGGTGAACATGTGGTGCGCCCAGACGATCAACCCCAAAAAGCAGATGGCCAAGCTGGAATAGGCAATGGCTTTGTAAGCAAAGATGGGCTTGCGGGCATGCACCGGCAAAATCTCCGAGATCATGCCAAAGACCGGCAAGATCATGATGTACACCGCCGGGTGGGAGTAGAACCAGAACATGTGCTGGTACACCACCGGATCCCCGCCGCCGCTGGGGTTGAAAAAGGCCGTACCCGCCAACAGGTCAAAGCTGAGCAAGATCAACGCACCAGCCAAAACCGGTGTTGCAATGAGGGTAAGAATAGATGCTGCCAGCATGGCCCAGCAAAACAGCGGCATGTCTTCCATCTTCATGCCGGGCATGCGCATCTTCAGAATGGTGGTGATGAAGTTAACCGCCGCCAGGATGGAAGAGGTTCCTGCCAACAAAATGCTCAGGATCCAGAGTTCTTCCCCCACCTTGCCGCTGATCAAGCTGAGGGGGGGGTAGGAAGTCCAGCCGGCAGCCGGAGCCTCTATGAACAGGCTGGCCAAAAGCAGGATCCCTGTGGGCGGAACCAGCCAGAAGGCCACCGCATTCAGCTTGGGAAAGGCCATATCCCGCGCCCCGATCATCAGCGGTACCAGGTAGTTGCCAAAGCCCCCCACCAAAGCAGGCACGATCCACAAAAAGATCATGATCGTGGCGTGCAGGGTAAAGGCACCGTTGTACCGCTCAAAGCCGAGAAAGTCGGCCTCTGGAGTAGCCAGCTCTGCCCGTACTGCCGTCGCCAGCGCCCCTCCCACCAAGTAGAAGAAAAAGGTGGTCACCAAGTACTGGATCCCGATGACCTTGTGATCGGTGGAGAAGGTAAAGAAGCGCCACCAAGGCTCAGCAGGAAGTTCAAGTTCAACCTTCGGTGCAGCAACAAGTCTTGGGCTGTCTTGCAGCTGGGTCATTGCACAAAAGCTCCTATATCGCGTTGGCAGAATGTTGTTCCCACAAGCGCAGGCCAAAGGGGCGTCAGGGATCCCAGCTAGCCTGCGGAAGGAAGGGATCCAGAATGGGACTGGAGAGACTTCAAATCTGAGGGGGAGACGCCCAAACGCTGGTGGTGGACATGGGCAAAGGCAGACTCGGCCTCAGGGGAGCCTGGCCGAGGAGAGGGATGGACTGGCGAGAAATCTGAAACGAGGGCCAAGGTGCTGCCCTCGCCACGGGCGGCCAAAACTTGCTCCTGCTGCCAGCGCTCGAAGTCTTCCGGCGTATCCACAAACAATTGCCCTGCCATCACCCCATGATAGGGGCCGCACAGCTCTGCGCAGATGATGGGGTACTGCCCCAGTTGAGTGGGCACAAACTCCAGGTGGGTCTCTCGGCCCGGGATCACATCCTGCTTGAGGCGAAACTGCGGCACCCAGAAGGCATGGTTCACATCCAGAGCCGTCATATCCAAGCGCACCCGCTTGTTTAGAGGAAGGTGCAGCTCGCTGGCCACCAGGCCGGAATCCGGGTAGGTGAACATCCAAGCATATTGCATGCCCTGAACTTGGACGACCAGATCCGGCTGGCCCATTTCCTTCCCGGGTAGCACTACAGGGGTATAAGCGTAGCCGGGATCCCCCGCCTCAGCTTCGTGGGAAGACTCCATCGCCATGGCTGCGTGGATGTGCCCGCCGACATCAGCACCCCCGTAGATGGCCTGGTAAACATCCAAGCTGGCCAAGCCCAACCAAAGAATGATCACCGCCGGCACCGCCGTCCACACGATCTCCAGCAGCACATTGCCGTGACTGGGATCCCCATCGCCTTTGTCGCCTCGCCGCTTGCGGTAGCGGACAATACAGTAGAGAAGTACACCCTGTACCACCAAAAAGATCCCTGTGGCAATGGTTATGGTGCTGTTAAAGAGGCTGTCGAACAAGGGGGCTGATTCGGCAGCAGATTCGGGAAGCAGATGGTGGTTTTGCCCGTACCAAAGGCTGGCAAGGGTCAGGAGGATCCCCATACCCACCAAGATGATGTTGCTAATCGCACTCACGACTGCTTTTCCCCAATACAGAGAGCATCTACCCTAGCAGACAATCCGCCCACAGCGTTTGCAGACTACGTTTTCTACTGTTGCCGTTTTTTGTTTTTGTTTACATTGCTTACAGGGCTTACAAAATTTTTGCCTATGGAGCCCGATCCGCTGTGCACGGACTTCCCACCGCTATCAAATACTAGTTCGCGGGGGAAAGAAAGTTGTGTAGACTTATGGATCTCTTCAGGATCTTTCAGGGTGAGCAGTGACGAGGCGGAGCTTTGGTTCCGAGATTTTCGGCAGACCTGTGTAAGGGCGGTACCACATTGAAGGCTGGCTCTGGTTGAGGGTCATCTCTCCAAGCTGAGATTTTTGCTGGCTGTAGACTGAGGTAGGGTGGGATAACCCCGCAATTGGGCTGGTTTGGACAGGTTTTCTCTCTTTAATCTCTGCTTCTGTTTAATCTCTGCTTCGCTTTCCCCAATGTCTTCTCCCCATTCACTGGCGACCTTGCTATCTGATCCAGGGGATCCCTTGCCGATCCAGACTCCATCAACGGTCTCGGAATTGGCCGGAATCTTAAAGGAGTGCCAAGGGCGGAAAGTGCTGCCGCTGGGGCAGGGGAGCAAGTGGGGCTGGGCCCACTCTGTGGAGCCGGTGGATTTGGTTCTCAGCACGCGCGGCTTACGCCGGCTCATCGACCATGCGGCTGCTGATCTCACCGTCACGGTGGAAGCTGGCATGACTTTGGCGGAACTGCAACACATCTTGGCCGAGCGGGGGCAATGGTGGCCGGTGGATCCCCTCTATCCGGAGCGGGCTACCCTGGGGGGCATTATCGCCACTGCCGATACGGGTTCTCTGCGCTGGCGTTACGGCGGGATCCGCGACTTGCTGCTGGGCATAGCCTGGGTGCGGGCGGATGGGGAAGTGGCCAAAGCGGGCGGGCGGGTTGTCAAGAATGTTGCTGGCTATGACCTGATGAAGCTGTTCACCGGATCCTTGGGCAGCTTGGGAATTTTGACCCAGGTGAGCCTGCGGCTTTACCCCTTGCCGGCAGCTCAGTCTGCTTTGCTGGCTACAGGATCCCTGCCGGAGCTGGAGGTTTTGTGTCGGCAGGTGCTGACCGGCCCCGTTAACCCTGTGGGGGTGGATCTCTGGCTGAGGGCAGAGGGATCCCAAGTTTGGCTCAGCTTTCACGGCTCGGAGCGAGCAATCGCCCAACAGATGGCCCAAACGCGGCGGCTGGCCCCTGCAGGGCTGACTTTGCAGGAAGTGAATCCCGACTCTCTGCCCCTGCCTCAACCCGGCTCAGGGGCGGTGCTGGCCAAGTTCGGGTGCCTGCCCAATCAGAGCCTGGCAACATTGGAGCAGTTTCAAACCCTGTTTCCTGGGGCTCAGGTGCAACTGCACCGAGGCTGTGGGCTAGGGCGGGCTTGGCTGGTTCAGCCAGAAGTGGGATCCCTAATGCAACTGCAGCGCTACCTCAAGTCCGCAGGCGGATTTCTCCTGCTTCTGGAGGCTCCGCCAGCTCTGAAGAAGGCTCTTGCCCATGACTTTGGCCCGGCTGCCAGCCTAATGCGCAAGCTGAAGCAGCAATTTGACCCTGCCGGCACCTTCAGCCCCAGCTTGATATAAACATCGCCCTCGCCACCGCTGCTTCCTCGGGATCCCTCTGGCCAAACGTCTTGTTCCGGTGCATGATAGATCTATAAGAAATTGAAACATTTCTTAACATCATTTCTCAGTATCTCAGCGTCAAAGCTAAGAGAGGGATCAGCATGAGCATCGAGTGGCAACGGATACTCCGCGTTGGGGTGGGCTTTTGCCTTGGGCTGTTGATTGCGGTGGGCGGGGGATCCCTGACCTGGGCGCAACCTGCCCTGCCGGTGGTGCCGATGGAGCTGCCTCAGCCGCCCGTGCCGGTCTTGGACTTAGCGGATCAGTTGACCAGCAATCAGGAAGCTCAACTGGCACAGCATCTGAACAAGTTAGAGCAAGACACCGGCTGGAAGCTGCGGGTGCTGACTCAGTTCGACCAAACACCGGGTCGTCAGGTGAAGGAATACTGGGGCTTGAATGAGCGCAGCGTTCTGATGGTGGCGGATCCCAGGGGGGGCAACTTGCTGGCGTTTAATGTGGGGGATGCTGTGCGCGAGATCTTGCCACGTACCTTTTGGATTGAGCTGCAATCTCGCTTTGGCAACCAATTCTATGTGCGGGAGCACGGCACCCACCGCGCCATCTTAGAGACCGTTGATGTCTTGGATCGCTGCTTTCATCAGGGAGGCTGCCGCGTGGTGCCCGGCCTGCCTCAGGAGCAGTGGATCCTAACGCTGGTGACCTCGATTTTGGGCGGGATTGTCTTCGGGTTTGCCGGCAAGCCCCGCCATGCGGAGGAGCTGTTTAACTGGCGTTGGGCCTTGCTCATTTCTCCCCTGTGGTTCATTCTGTTCGGGGCCTTCGGTATCGGGCCGGTGGTCACACGCACGCAGGACTGGATCCCGGTGTTGCGCAACGTCTTGGGGTTTCTGGCAGGGGCTTTGGTGATCTACCTGGCTCCCATTGCTCGCCCGGCAGTGGATCGGCAGTAGCCGACTCTTGAAGTCGGATGGGTGAGTTATGATTAGATTTAGAGAAGATCAAGGCCCTCCCCAAGGGCTCTAGGCTGCTGCCCAAACGCTCCGAGCCGCTTCTGCCCTCCCAAAGGGAGAGGGCGGCCAGGGATTGAGGGAGCAAGCTGGCTATTTGAGATGACTATGGTTGCATCTCTGGAGAAGCTCTCAGCAGCAACTGTCCGAGCCCTTCTCTTGTGGTGCTGGGATCCACAGGACAAGGCCAAGGGGAAATCCTGGAAAATGCTAGGCTTGGTAAAGCCAAATTGCTGGTGTAGCTCAGTTGGTAGAGCACTCGACTTGTAATCGAGCGGTCGTCAGTTCGAATCTGACCATCAGCTTTTGTTGCTATAGAGCTGGGCTCTGCTGTCTCCTCTCGCTGAAGCCGAACTCAGCTTCTACACTGGTGGTTAGATTGGCATTAGCGGGATCCCTGGGTCTTGTTGACAGGAGGCCAAGGCCGTTCCCTGCTCAGTTTGGCATACCTACTCAGCCGATTGGATTGTTCTCCTGATTCTTCTTGGATGTCTATGTCCGGTCTCCCAGCCGCTACGGTTCGTCGATTGCAAAAGCTGCCCCAGGTACCCTCGGTGTGGGAAGGGGATCGTCACAAGCTCTCAGGATCGCCACCCGTGGGATCCCAAACGGAAGGGGAGTGCATTCTTTGGGTAGATGGCGTTCAGGGCGTGGTACGGGCCATGGAGGTGGTGCCCGCCGATTCTGGCTTTGAGCCGATGGTGCGAACCTTGATCATGGCTATGGAGCGGCCCCATGCTGCCTCACCTGCTCGCCCCCAGAAGATCATCGTGCGGGATCGAGAGGTGCAATTTTTCTTGCGCGGCATTCTGCACCAGCTGGACATTAAGGTGGAATGCCAGCCGGAATTGCCTCTAATCGATGAGATCCTTCAGAGCTTTGAAGAGGCCAACGAACGGATCCCTCCCCCTCTGCCGGAACACTATGTTGAGTTGCTGGCCGGCAAAGCCCTTACCCTCTGGCGAGATGCTCCCTGGGATTACCTAGAGGATCACCAAATCTTGGCCATCGACCTAGATCACTGGGACATCCAAACCCTTTATGTCTCGGTGATGGGGCGGTTGGGCATGGAGTATGGGGTACTTTTCTATCGCTCGCTGCCCTCCCTTAAACAGTTTCGCCAGGATGCGGGCCAGCCGGATACTCCCGAAGAGATGGAGGAAGCCTTCCTCAGGCAAGATTGTCTCTATCTCACCTTCCAAGCTCGCAATCCTGAACTCAACGAACTGCCGGATCTGGACTTGGCAGAGTTGGATCCCGAGGAAATTGAGCCGAACTTCGGCACCATTCACCCCCTGGAAGGCTTGCGCGTGACTTTGCAGGAGGATGAGGCGGCGGCCTTATCGGTGGCCTTGGAAGCCTTGCATCGCTTCTTCAAGCAGTACCACCGCAAGCTGGAAGATGACTTTCGCTCCTATCAAGGCCGGTACCGCATTCCCAACCCCCAAGAGAAGGGAGCAACCCTTTCGGTGCAGGTGCGCACTCTGCCGGACGTGGCTGAAGAGCTGCTGCAGCTGGAAGGGGAGGAGGAAGAACCTGCCCAAACCCTGCTGCGGGATGATTTGGTGCCCGAGGGCGCGCAGATAGGTCTAGGGGTCTTGCCGTGGACAACGGTGGAAATGCTGCGTCGCACGGGGCAATGGCATCCTCTCCCCCAAAGCAAGCTGGTGAAAAATGGAGAAGGGCTGCCGGTGGTGATTGTGCGCACCTCTCGATCAAAAGCAAAGCAGCTCATCGAGAATTTGCGTGGGGAAGGCGGGCCCCAGGGCGTTTGTTTCAACACAGGGGTGGATCCCTTCGATGGCGATCGCTACGACCTGGAAATTGTGCAAACGGGCAATCGTGACCTGCACCTGTTTGGGGAGTTTCCCGAAGATGATCCCGTCCACTCCATGGCTCGCAAGCGCTGGGAGCGGCGTTGCCGCGATACGGGTGGCTATTGCGGCTTGGTGGTGGCAATGGGAGTGAATTCTGCCCGTCCAGAGCTGCAAGTGCGCCACATTCTGGCCCTGTTTGAGATGCAGGCTTTGAACCCAACGGGACTGGGACTGGGGCCGATGGTGCGGATTAGCCGACAATTGCACTTGCCTTGACCGTCCAGATGGAGGCAGGTTAGGTGCTGCTGGTAACCTGAGCAACTTTCTCCCAGCCGGGATCCCTTCTTTCTATCTCTGGCAGGTTTACCGGGCGGTGATTCGGTTTTTCCAGGGATCCACGCTATCTTGGCTCTGGTTCTCTCCTGGGTGCTGACCGGCAAAATAGCTCGACAAAGCATCTCGACAAAGCATACAGTGGCCCTATCATCTGGGGGCTCTGGTATTGACCCTCAGTTTGTGGCAAGTGCTTGGAGTTTAGGGCAAGGGATCCCAAGTATCCTGCCGCCGCAGGGTAGCTTGTCGCAGCCGAGCCAAGTTGGCCGATCCAGTGCAAAAGGCAACAATGCGCAGCTCCTCGATCACGGCGCGAAAGGTGTCCACCACTGCCTGCATCTGTCCTTGGGAGACGGCGTGTAAAGCGGGGGCGGCCATACCCACCACATCGGCTCCCAGACGGATAGCTTTGGCCGCGTCGATGCCATTGCGGATGCCGCCGCTGGCCACCAGGGGTAAGTCCGGCAGCAGGCGACGAATTTCCAGCAGGGACAAAGCCGTTGGGATCCCCCAGTCCCTGAAGCTGTGGGCAATGCGTTTTTTGAGAGCATCTGTTTGGCGATGGGCCTCCACCTCGCTCCAACTGGTGCCGCCCGCCCCCGCCACATCCAGGGCTGCCACGCCGCATTCGGCCAGCTGCTGGGCTACTTTGGCACTGAGGCCATTGCCCACTTCCTTCACCACCACCGGCACCGGTAACTGCGCCACCAACCGTTCGATGCGGCCATACAATCCACGCCAGTCGGGATCCCCTTGGGGCTGAACCGCCTCCTGGAGAGGATTGAGGTGCAGAATCAGCGCATCCGCCTCGATCATCTCCACCGCCCGTCGCGCCTGCTCCACCCCATAGCCGTAGTTGAGCTGAACGGCACCCAGGTTGGCCAGCAGCAGAATATTCGGGGCCACTTGGCGCACCTGGTAAGTCCGGGCTAGCTCTGGATGTTCCAAGGCTGCCCGCTGGGATCCCACCCCCATGGCAATGCCCAACTGTTGGGCAGCGGCGGCCAGTTGTCGGTTTAGCTCATGGGCAGCCTCTGTTCCCCCCGTCATGCTGCTGATGAGCAGGGGTGCCTGTAGGCGTTTTCCCAAGAATTCGCAGCTCAGGTCGATCTCCGGCAACAGCAGCTCCGGCAGCGCCACATGCTCAAAGAAAAACCGCTCAAACCCGGTGCGGATCCCTTTGGCAGCCACATCCTGCTGCAGAACAATGTCCAGGTGATCCTGTTTGCGCTCGGAAATGGGGGGGAGAGAATCGGCCATCATGTCAGCAGTGCGGAGCACCTTGGTCTTGGTAGAGATTGTCAGTCTACAACGCCGCGCGCTGCCAAAAGCGAACAGCATTGCCCGTTCGCGCTAGCGGGACGGAGTCCAAGGTGACTCGCTATCTACTGGGACAGCAGTGCGGTTCCCGGTAGGGTGCCGGAGGCATAGCACTGTCGCGTCAGCGGTGCGGAGCACTATGATGTGGGCGGGATCCCAACCGAACAGCCATGCAACCCTTGCACATCTTGCTGGCAGAAGGCAACCCTCATCTGCGCAGCTTGCTGTGTTGGCATTTGCAACAGGCCGGACACCAAGTTTGGGCAGCAGAGACCCTTCGCCAAGCAAAGACTCTGCTGCAACACCAGCCCATTCACCTGCTGATTTTGGATGCGGAGCTGTCCAACCGCGGCGGGCTGCAACTGTGCCAGTGGGCCCATCGCCAATGTGATCTGTTAATTCTGCTACTCTCCCACCGGGGATCCGAGGCGGATATCATCGCCGGCCTGGAGGCAGGAGCGGACGATTACCTCACCAAGCCCTTCAGTATGCAACTGCTGGATGCCCACCTTCTAGCCTTGGCTCGGCGACGACAGCGGCATATTCCTCCCACCTTTCTGCAGTACGGGGATCTCAAAATTGACCTGGTGCAACGGCGCGTTGCCCTGGCCGGGGAAGGGATCGACCTCACGCCCCAGGAGTTTAGCCTGCTGATGGTGCTGGTGCAGGCGGACGGGGATCCCGTCTCTCGTCTAGAGCTACTAGAGCGAGCGTGGCCGGATTCCACCGATAACCCTCGCACCGTCGATACCCATATCCTCTCGTTGCGCAAAAAGCTGGAACGGGATCCGCGCCAGCCCAGCTTGATCCACACAGTGCGCAATGTCGGCTACTGCTTTGGCCTCAGCCCCCCGCTGCCTCAGGAACAGAAAACCGTTTCAGTGGCTGCAGGCGTTTCGGGATCTGGGCCTCAGCGGCAGCGTCGTGGAGTCGCAGCGTCAGGGGAGGCACCTGCAAATCAATCAATCAAATCCCGCTAGGCAGATTGCGCAGGATCCCAGTCGGGATCGCTCAGTTGCAGCAGAGACCGGCGTACCCGCTGCTCCAAGGCCAGGTTGTGATGTCGGCGGCTGACCTGCAAAGCTGCCTGCAAATCCTTAAAAGCTGTTGCTTTATCTCCCATATTCCAGTAGGTCAGCCCTCGTCCGTACAAGCCATACTCGTCGGAGAGGTCAATCCGGTTCATATCCGCTTCCAGGCGAAAGGCCCGCTCGTAGTCGTCCAAAGCAGCTTTGATCTCCCCCAGCGCATAGAGAAGGTTGCCCCTGATGTAGAGAACGTTGGGCTGCTGGGGTTCTCTTTCTAAGCTGCGGCTGAGGTCGGCAATGGCCTCGTCAAAGTAATCACCACAGGCGTAGGTCACCCCCCGCTGGTAGTAGTGGGCTGGGCTGGGATCCCAGTCAATAGCCTGCGACCAATCGGACAAAGCCGCCTCCCAGGTGCCCAGGTAGCTGTGCAAACGGGCTCGCTGGGAATGGGCAAGCGCTGAGGTGGGATCCAAGCGAATGGCTTCATCCAGATGAGCTAGGGCCAAAGGCAGGGATCCCTGTTGCATGAGCAGGTTGGCCAAGCTGAGGTGGTGGGGGACATTGGGGTGTAGGCGCACCAGCTCAGCAAACTCCGCCGTTGCTCCCTGGAGATCCCCCTGAGATTGACGAATCAGCCCGCGATAAAAATAGGGTTCTGGTCGCCGCGGGGCCAACCGGGTCGCCTGGCCGAAATCCTCCAAGGCTTGGGGAACTTGGCCGAGGGCAAAGTAGGCTTCTCCCCGCAAAATGTAGGCGTTGGCCAGGCAGGGATCCCGTTGCAGAGCCAAGCTGAGCTGTTCAATAGCCCCCAGCAAATCCCGGTTCAGCCACCGTTCTCGACCACGGTTGTAGGCCAAGATGGCCGGACGGGTAAAGGCAGAGATGGCGGCTGCACCCACCAGGCCCATCACTGCCAAAAGACGATCCTGCCGCCAGCTGGCCATGCTCCCCAGCAACAGGGCAACCGCAATCAAAAGGCGCAAACCGGCAGAGTCGTGGGCTCTGAACATACTGCTCTGCACCGCTGTTACGAGCGTATCCTGTTTTTTTAATCTGCTCGCGAGCTTCTGATACATTTACGCTGAACACTGCTGAACATCACTGTTCAACTATGCAGCGATAGCATTCTGTTTGTTTCCATTCGCGTTAGCGGGACGGAGTCCAAACAGAATGGCGGTATCCCGCAAAGCTTTGAGTAGAATACCCAAAGCGCAGTTTCCGTGTCGTCTTACTACCAATTTTCTGCTTTGCTTTGGCTACCATGTTGGCAGACTCGAAAGTAAACAGAAAGATCAACTGGTAGTAATCCGTACTGAACATATTATACATTATTTTCAGTATAGTTGAGCTTATTATTGACTAGAGTCATGCTCTCTGATTCTGCCCGATTTGGCAGCGAAAAACGCCGAACAGCTCAAGCCCAAAAAGCTCCCGTAGCTCACTTGGATCAAGAGTAGAAAGGGGATCCCCGTGCTCCTCCCAACCCTTTAGCTTGTGGGGGTGTGGGGGTAGCTAAGCCCCGCACTGTACCCGTAGCGTCAGTGTCGGGATACAGATACCCCCACATGGTGTATGATGAGAGTAGTTGCACAAAACGGCTTTGCCGGAATCTGGTGCAGCTACGCGGTGGGACATCCCGTGTCTGCTCGCAGAGGGTTCTTGCGTAGGCTCCCCGATGAAGCGAGAAGCCCACACTGTACCCGTAGGGTCAGTGATGGGAGTATGTCACGCCCAGAGCATCAACCGCAGCTCATAGGGATCGTGCATATCGGGGTGAAAGGGCAGCAAGCGGATGGCTAACCCTTGCAAGCCGCTGGCCTCATAGCAAATCTGGCCGGAAAAGATGGCCCGATCCTCCAGCGTCTCCACATAGCGCAGGGAGATTGCCTGTCCTTTCTGAATCTGGCCCTCATCCTTGACCGGCCCCTGGTAAGCTTGCACAATCACATCCTGAGGTTGCAGGGATCCCAGCCGCACTTCCACCGTCACGGTGAGGGGATCCCTGGCCATCACCACTTGGTCATCCTGTGCCAAGGCAAGGCCGGCAGCGGCAGCTTTCTTCGGGGTTTCGATCTGGACGTTGAGAACCTGGATGTTGTACCAATGCTCCTGCAGGTGGTTTTGCCAACGAACGAACTGGCGGGCCGACTCGAAGTGGTCACGGCGCATGCGGTCGAAGTAGTTGCTGAGAGGAATGTAGGCTCGCTGGACGTACTCCAACAGCATGCGCTGCGTGCTGAACTGGGGGCAATTGAGGCGAATCGCCTGCTTCATGCGCTGGATCCACTGATGGGGTAGGCCATCGCTGCCGCGCTGGTAGAAGAGAGGGGCAACCTCCTGTTCCAGCAAGTCGTAGAGGGCATTCGACTCCACCTCATCTTGATAGGCGCGATCCTCATACTCCTCACCGCGGCCAATGGGCCAGCCGGTCTGGTAATAGTCAGCCTCGTCCCACCAGCCGTCCAAAATACTGAGGTTCTGTCCACCGTTGGCTGCCGCCTTCATGCCACTGGTGCCGCTGGCCTCCCGGGGGCGCAAGGGGTTGTTCAGCCACACATCCACCCCGGCCACCATCAAGCTGGTGACATACATGTCGTAGTCCTCAATGAAAACCAAGCGCTGGCGAAACTCCGGCTGCCGCGACACCTGCACGATCTGGCGGATCAGCTCTTTGCCGGGTATGTCGCGGGGGTGGGCCTTGCCGGCAAAGATAAACTGCATCGGGTACTGAGGATGGTTGAGCAAAGCCTTGAGCCGTTCCAGGTTGTGGAGCAAAAGGGTGGCCCGCTTGTAGGTGGCAAAGCGGCGGGCAAACCCAATGGTAAGCACCTCCGGGTTGAGGGCCTCAGAGGCCCGTTGGATCTCAGCCGCTGAGGCAGCCCGTTTCTGGAGCTGTTCCATCAAGCGCTCGCGGGTAAAGTTAATCAGGCGGGAGCGGCTGCGCTCGTGGGCCCGCCACAATTCCCCATCCGGAATCCGATCCACCTTTTGCCAGAGGGGATCCGAAGGAGGAGCCTCTGCCCAATCCGGCCCCAGGTAGCGGTCGTAGAGGGCTTGGTTCTCCTCCCCCACCCAGGTGCGGACATGTACCCCGTTGGTGATGGAAGTAATCGGCACTTCTTCCAGCGGGATCCCAGGCCACAGCCGGCTGAACATCTTGCGGGAAACCGCCCCATGCAGCTTGCTCACACCGTTCACAAAAGAGGCCATGTTGATGGCCAGCACTGCCATGCTGAAGGGAGATTGGAAGTCGCCAGTATTTTCCCGTCCCAAAGCCAAAAAGCGCTCCCGGCTCAGGCCCATCTGGCTGTAGTAGAAGCCGAGGTAGTAATCGATCTTGTCGGGCGGGAATAGGTCGATCCCGGCGGGCACCGGCGTGTGGGTGGTAAACATCTGGCTGGACTTGGCCACCTGCCAGGCCTCTTCAAAGCTCAGCCCCTGCTCGACCATCAACAGGCGAATCCGCTCCACCGCCAAAAAGGCCGAGTGCCCTTCGTTCATGTGGTAGACGGTGGGATGGATCCCAAGGGCCCGCAAGGCCCGCACACCGCCGATCCCCAGCATGATCTCCTGGTGGATGCGCAGATCTTGGTCGCCACCGTACAGCTCATCGGTGATGTCTTGGTCGTACTGGCTGTTGGGCTCGATGTTGGTGTCCAGAAGATAGAGGGGCACCCTCCCCACCGTCACCTTCCAAATGCGGGCGAACACCTTGCGGTTGGGATAATCCACCTCAATGCGAATTTCGCGGCCCTCCGCATCCCTTTGCAGCTCCAGGGGCATGTTAAAGAAATCGTTAATTGGGTAGCGTTCCTGCTGCCAGCCGTCGGGGTTGAGGTACTGGCGGAAATACCCCTTTTGGTAGATCAAGCCCACACCCACCAGGGGCAAGCCCAGGTCGCTGGCCGCCTTGAGGTGATCCCCGGCCAAAACCCCCAAGCCGCCTGAGTAGAGGGGTAGACAATCCGCCAAACCAAACTCTGCCGAAAAATAGGCGTAGCACTCCCCTTCCACCGCTTGGGCCGAACGATACTTGCGATACCAAGTGTCCTCCTGCAGGTAGCTCTGCAGTTGTTGGCTGGCCCGTTCCAACTGGGCCAAAAAGCCGGGATCCTCCGCCAATTCATCCAGCCGTTCCTGCCGGATCCGGCCCAGAAGAGCCACCGGGTTGTGGGCACAGGCATCCCACAGATCCGGATCCATGCGCCGGAATAGGCTGCGGGTTTCTACGTTCCAACTAAAATGCAGGTTGTAAGCCAACAAGCGCAGACTTTCCAGCGGAGTAGGCAGGTAGGGAGTGACCTTAAACGTGCGTAGCGGCTTCATAAAGACTGGGAGGAGCGTTGTTTCCACTGTCAGGCTACCTTGCCCTCAGCCTGAGGGCGTGGCTTTTTAACTTGAATGTCGATTTGTAATCCAGTGGATGCCGAGCTGTAATCCAACGGCTGCTCGAACTCCCTCAGGGCTTTGTTTAGGATGGATCCGACTGCGCCCCTGGCCGATACGATCGCTGCCATTGCCACTGCGGTAGTGCCTGAACAGGGCAGTGTGGGGATTGTGCGCCTTTCCGGGTCACGAGCCCTTCCCATTGTCCAAGCCATCTTTACCCCTGCCCGCCGCAGCGCAGTCTGGGAGAGCCATCGGCTCCTCTACGGCTGGATCCGCGACGAGAAAGGCCAAATCCTGGACGAAGCGCTGGCTGTTTGGATGCAGGCCCCCCGTTCTTACACCCGCGAAGATGTGACAGAGCTGCATTGCCACGGTGGCATCATGGTGGTTCAGGCCACGTTGCAACAATGCCTGCGGCAGGGGGCGCGGCTGGCTCAGCCGGGGGAGTTTAGCCTGCGCGCTTTTCTGAATGGCCGCATTGACCTCACCCAGGCCGAGAGTGTGGCCGATCTGGTGGCGGCCCGCTCCCCTCAGGCGGCCCGGATGGCCCTAGCAGGCTTGCAGGGTAAGTTAGGGGGATCCATTCGCGCCCTGCGCCAGGAGCTGCTGGGTTTGTTGGCAGAAATTGAGGCTCGCCTCGACTTTGAAGAGGATCTGCCCCCCTTGGATGTTGCCGCTTGGCAGGCCCGGCTCCAAGCTATTCAAGCCCAGATGCAAGCTCTGCTGGCCACGGCAGAACGGGGACAACTGCTGCGCACCGGGGTGAAGGTGGCCATTGTCGGGAGGCCCAATGTGGGCAAGTCCAGCCTGCTCAATGCTTGGTCAGGACAGGATCGGGCCATCGTCACCGATCTGCCCGGCACCACCCGCGACGTGGTGGAATCCCACCTGGTGGTAAAAGGGATCCCCGTTCAACTGCTGGACACTGCCGGCATCCGCGCCACCGAAGATCCGGTGGAACGGCTGGGGGTGGAGCGCTCCCAACGCCTAGCCCAGGCTGCCGATGTGCTGGTGCTGGTCATCGACGCCCAAGCGGGCTGGACGGCTGCCGACGCCGCCATCTACGAGTCGATCCGCCATCGCCCCCTCATCCTGGTGATCAACAAAACCGACCTCGCCCCGCCAGAGGGGATCCCTCTCCCCCCCGAGATTGCCCACCGCGTCCCCGCCGTTGCTGCCCAAGGGAAAGGGATCCCGGAGCTGGAAAAAGCCCTGGAGCAGCTTGTCACCCAGGGACGTCCCCAGCCCAATCTGGAGATAAGCCTGAACCAGCGGCAGGCCGCTGCCCTCCAACAAGCCCAAGCCAGCCTGGAACAGGTGGGGCAGGCCATCCAAGCTCAGCTCCCCCTGGACTTTTGGAGCATCGACCTGCGGGGCGCCCTACATGCCCTTGGCCAGATCACCGGCGAGGAGATCTCGGAATCGGTGCTGGATCAGATTTTCAGCCGCTTCTGCATCGGTAAGTAGCCCCCTAACTCATACTCATTTTGAGTTTGTGTTACTATGGGCTCAGTTGGGAAGCCGAAGCGGATCCCCGATAATGGAAACACAGTTAGGAGGTTGGCCATGGTTACCGCCGAGAAAACCCGTCTCTACCCCACCCAGATCGATTTGCCAGCAGAGGCTCGCGCGCAACTGGTGGAGCTGCTCAACCAGTCCTTGGCAGACACGTTGGATCTGAAGACGCAGGTGAAACAGGCCCACTGGAACGTTAAAGGCATGCACTTCATCGCCTTGCACGAGATGTTCGACACTTTTGCCAGCACCCTGGAAAACTACGTGGACATGCTGGCGGAACGGGTTACGGCGCTGGGGGGCATCGCCCGCGGCACGGCTCGCATCGTTGCCCAAACCTCCACCTTGCCGGAGTACGATCTGGCCGCTGAAGAGGGTCGGGATCACCTGCAGGCTTTGGCAGCCCGTTACGCTCAATATGCAGCTTCCGTCCGCCGCAACATCGACCGCACCACCGAACTGGGGGATGCCGACACAGCAGACCTGTTCACCGAGATCTCGCGCCAGATCGACAAAGATCTTTGGTTTATCGAGGCTCACCTGCAGGCGTGACGCCAGCGAGGCCAGTCACAGGCAAGTGGATCAAGCAAAATGGGCGTTAACGTTCCCCTCCTGTATTTGGTGGCTCTGGCCAGTATCCTCGGCGTGGCGGGCTTCTTTGTCCTGCGGGAGGTGCTGCGGGTACGGGCCCAGGAAAAGGTCATCCGTGAGCTGCAGCCCCGCCTGAGCAAAGGCAAGGGATCCCCGCAGGAGCACTACGAGTTGGGCAGCGTCTATTTGCAAAAAGGCCTCTACGACCAGGCGGTTGCCCAGCTCAAAAAAGCCCTAGAAGTGGCCGGGGAGAACATTCCCCCCGTCTGCAACGCCCTCGGTTTTGCCTACTTCAGCCAGGGGCAGTACGACTTGGCCATCCGTTACTACAAGGATGCCGTGGCTGCGGATCCCGGTTATGTAACTGCTTGGAACAATCTGGCCCATGCCTATGAGAAGAAAAATCTCTATGGCCCAAGCCTGGAAGCTTACGAAACTGCCCTGAAGTTGGATCCCCGAAATGCCATTGCTAAGCGGCGCTCGGAGTCTCTGCGCAAACGGTTGCAGCCCAGCCCCTGAGGATCCCATCTGCAATTTCATCCGCAGAAATACTCTTGACCGCAGCACAGTTGTCCATAGGAGTTGGCTCTAAAGACTCCATCCTGCCTGTGCAGGCACTTCCTTATCCTCTCAAAAGAAGATTGATAATACTGAAATCTTGAGTGCAAATGTAAGATCCGGTATCGTGTTGCCTGGGCTGGTATTATGTCTTAAATAAAACGAGAGGCCATTTCATGGATTCGCAATCGGTAGCACCTGTGGTTTTGGTGATCCTGGATGGCTGGGGTTATCGGGATGCTCTCGATGGCAACGCGGTGCTGGCTGCGGAAACCCCTGTCCTGGATAGCCTTTGGGCTGCCTATCCCCACACCCTGCTGCAAGCTTCGGGTCGGGCCGTGGGCCTGCCGGCAGGACAGATGGGCAACTCTGAAGTCGGGCACCTGACTTTGGGGGCAGGGCGGGTGGTGCCGCAGGAATTGGTGCGCATCAGCGACGCGATAGAGACAGGATCCCTTTTCCAGGATCCCTTGTTGATGCAAGTTTGTCGCCAGCTCAGAGAGCGAGGGGGCCGTTTTCACTTCGTTGGCCTTTGCTCCGAGGGGGGGGTTCACTCCCACATCGACCATCTCTATGGGTTGCTCAAGCTGGCGGCCCAGGCTGAGATTCCGGCCTATGTCCACGCCATCACCGATGGCCGCGACACCTTGCCCCGCGATGGTGCCAGGGTTCTGGCCGCCCTGGAAAAAGAGCTGCAATGGCTGGGCAATGGCGTCATCGCCACCCTGAGCGGACGCTACTACGCCATGGATCGGGATCGCCGTTGGGAGCGCACCCAAAAGGCCTACGAGATCATGACCCAAGACGGCCCTGGCCGTGGACAAAGCGCCGCGGAGGTGATGGAAGCTTTCTATGCCCAGGATCTCACAGATGAGTTCATCCCGCCCACCCGCCTGGCTCCGGGGGCTGTGCAGCCGGGAGATGCGGTGCTTTTCTTCAACTTCCGCCCAGATCGCGCCCGCCAACTTACCCAAGCCTTTGTCTGCCCAGATTTCTCAGGCTTTCAGCGCCCCTTGCTGCCGGCTCTCACCTTCATCACCATGACTCAGTACGAGGCGGAGCTGCCGGTGCAGGTGCTTTTCAAGCCGCAGAACCTGGATCACCTGCTGGGCCAAGTGGTGAGCGAGGCCGGCCTCAAGCAATTGCGCATTGCCGAGACGGAAAAATACGCCCATGTCACCTACTTCTTTAACGGCGGCATCGAGCAGCCCTTCCCCGGTGAGGATCGCATCCTGGTGCAAAGCCCGCTGGTGACCACCTACGACCAGGCGCCGGAGATGTCGGCAGTGGAAGTGACCGACAAGGCGATAGAGGCCATCGCCCGCCGCGAATACAGCCTGGTGGTGCTCAACTATGCCAACCCCGACATGGTAGGTCACACTGGCAACTACGAAGCCACCATCTGCGCCCTGGAAACGGTGGATCGCTGTTTGGGCCGGCTGCTGGCGGCAGTGGTAGATGCGGGAGGCACTACTTTGATCCTGGCGGATCATGGCAATGCAGAGCTGATGTGGGATGAGAACGGCAACCCCTGGACGGCCCACACCACCAACCCCGTTCCCTGCATTCTGGTGGAGGGGGAAAGGCGCAAAATCCCCGGCTGTGGCGGCGATGTCAAGTTGCGCTCCAACGGCACTTTGGCTGATGTGGCCCCCACCCTGCTGGAGATCTTGGGCCTGCCTCAGCCCCCCGAAATGACAGGACGTTCGCTTTTGCAGCCGGCAGAATACACCATCCTCCAGCGGCAACCCAGTCCTGTGGGGCGGTAGGTGCCAGGGATCCCTTACTCCGTCACTGGGATCCCTTCTTGGGCCAGCCATGCTGTTAGCTCTCCCCAGTTGCGATAGACAGCCAGAACCCGTGAGCGATCGGGGTGATAGGGGGCAGCCAAGCGCTCCAACTGCAAAAAGCGGGCCTGGGGAGGGATCACCGCCGCTTCGGGGTCGCTGGGGGTAGCTCGCCTCAAAGAGCTGCTGTAGCCTCGGTAGATAAGAACCAAGTCCATTTCTCCCTCGCTTTCCACCTCAACCCGGAGCACCTCCTGCGGGTGGTCTTGGCTGTAGCGCTCCAAGGCCAAGGGCCAAGGCAGGGCCCTCATGCTTCCAGTTCCCCCTTATCAGTTCCGGGTCGCAGCCGCCAGACAAAGTAGAGGCTGTAGAGCAGGTAGGCCACCAGCCCCCAGGCCCCCACGCTCCCCAGCAGCTCCGGCGATACATTGGGATGGAAGATCTCCCGAAACCCCAGCGGTGGCCCAAACCAAGCCCGGCACTCCTCTGGCAGAGAAGTGCGGAAAGCACAGGGCACAAAGGCCCCCGAAAAGAGGATCCCGGCCCCCATATAACCAGTCAGGCCCCACCGCCAGAGCAAAAAGGCTCGCGCCGCCCAGGTTCTCGACTGCTCGAGAGCAGCACTCCAGTCCCGCCAAAACCAAAGACAAACCAAGATCAACAGCCGCGCCATTGCTCCACTGAGAAAGCTGACGGGCAGGCCCCCAATCATCAGGTACACCGTCACCGCCAAGAGGCTCGATACCCGCCAATAAACGATCAATAGCTGAATCAAGGGCCGCAACCCCACCGCAAAAGCCCAAATCAGCAGCAGCAATGGCATCACCACCGTCAGCGCCACTGCCAAGCGGTAGTCCAGCCAGATTGCATCCACCAGCGAACTCTGGGGAGTCATCCTCACCCTCTGCCACTCCTGTCCCTTAGTATATGAAACCTGGGGGATCCAGGACGGGACACAGAGAGTTACGGAATGTTAACGCCTGCTGACCATCCCCAGCAAAACTTTACACCAGACAGCTTTCAGAAAGTTTTCCATTTTGCCGCTACCGATCCCCGAAAGTGGTAGATTCTTAGCTAGCTCCTCAGAGGAGCATGACTCTAGTCAATAATAAGCTCAACTATACTGAAAATAATGTATAATATGTTCAGTACGGATTACTACCAGTTGATCTTTCTGTTTACTTTCGAGTCTGCCAACATGGTAGCCAAAGCAAAGCAGAAAATTGGTAGTAAGACGACACGGAAACTGCGCTTTGGGTATTCTACTCAAAGCTTTGCGGGATACCGCCATTCTGTTTGGAAACAAACAGAATGCTATCGCTGCATAGTTGAACAGTGATGTTCAGCAGTGTTCAGCGTAAATGTATCAGTATCCCTGTCGTTCGGAAGGCCAGCTGCCTGTCTGAGCGACCAGCGGAGTCTCCTTCAGACCTTGGCCCAACTTAATCTCATTAAGTATTGTTACTTAATCGTGTTATCTTGGGTTAAGGTCAAACCTTGAGAGGCATGACCTCGAAACCATGGCCCGTTCTTCCAGACTCCTCTCTCACAGTTCTACCCGTTGGAAGGCGACCCAGTGGAAGCCCAGACCACTGCCTCCCTTGGAGAATGCACCTCCTTCTCCGAAGCGGGAGGAAGAGACAGGGGATCCAGTTGCGTCAGAGCCACCCCTTGCCCTGGGGAAGCCCGATTTGGCGAGGAAGGTGAAGGGTGGAGCTAGGGGGGCAGCAGTTGCTGGCAGCGGGAGCTATGAAGCGCTGCAGCTGTGGCTGGTGCTGGTTACCTTGGGGGTAAGTCTGGCCATTGCCGTGGGAGTGGCCCTGGTTTACTCTCTGGGGGTAGCTGCCAACTACTTGCTGGGGGCGGTTGTTGGCGTGGTTTATCTGCGCATGCTGGGCCGCGGCGTAGCGGAGCTGGGCAAAAGCCGCAACCGTTTGGGGGTGACGCGTTTGGCTCTGTTTGTCGGGCTGATCGTTTTAGCCACTCAGGTGAAGTCTTTACAGATATTGCCCATTTTCCTGGGGTTCATGACCTACAAGGTCACCCTGCTCATTCATCTTGTCCAGACCTTGACCCGTTCATCTTCTTCTGTGTGATGCCCATGAACCTGTCCTTCTCCTCTCCTCCTCTTTTGGCAGAACTCGAGGTCGGCCATCACCTTTACTGGCACCTGGGCAAATTCACGGTTCACGGGCAGGTTTTGATCGCCAGCTGGATCGCCATTGCCCTGATCTTGACGGTGGTTATCTTGGGCACCCGTCAACTGCAGCGGGAGCCGGCTGGTCTGCAAAACTTTGTCGAGTATGCCCTGGAATTTGTGCAGAGCATTGCCCGTGCCCAGATTGGCGAGAAAAACTTCCGGCCCTGGGTACCCTATGTCGGCACCTTGTTCCTGTTCATCTTCGTCTCCAACTGGATGGGCAACCTCTTCCCCTGGAAGTTAATTCCCCTGCCGGAAGGGGAGTTGGCCTCCCCCACCAACGACATCAACACCACTGCCGGGTTGGCGCTGCTCACCAGCATCATGTATTTCGTGGCCGGCATCAGCAAGCGGGGGCTGTCTTACTTCAAAAAGTACATCGAGCCTACCCCGATTCTGCTGCCCATCAACGTTTTAGAAGATTTCACCAAGCCCCTCTCCCTGAGTTTCCGTCTATTCGGCAACATCCTGGCAGAAGAGCTGGTGATTGCGGTGTTGGTGTTGCTGGTGCCCTTGTTTATCCCCGTGCCGGTGATGATTTTGTTTCTGTTTACGGGGGCGATTCAGGCTTTGATCTTCTCAACCCTCTCGGCAGCTTACATTGGAGAGGCGCTGGAAGGTCATGGAGGAGGGGATCACCACGATTGAGCCCGCTGTTTGGCCGATCACCTTGGCCTTTTCACGGAGGATCATCTCAAGTGGGCCAGCGCAAGGGATCCCTTCTTTTGGTAAGGTTTGTTGGGGCTGACAGATTGGTTCTGAAAGCCGCCGACAAGGGAGTGATTTGAGGCTGTAGTGTATCAGACCCGATCACCTCTGAAGCTCAAGAGACGTTGTTGTTGTGTCAATCACCAAGGAGCATCTCACTATGGATCCGTTAACCTCTGCTGCTTCTGTTCTGGCTGCTGCTCTGGCCATTGGTCTGGGATCCCTGGGTCCTGGGATCGGACAGGGGAACGCCGCTGCTGCTGCGATGGAAGGGGTGGCCCGCCAACCTGAGGCGGAAGACAAGATCCGCGGCAACCTGCTGGTTAGCCTGGCCTTCATGGAAGCTCTGACCATCTACGGCTTGGTGGTGGCTTTGGTGCTCTTGTTTGCCAACCCCTTCGCCTAGTGTCCTACGGGGGCGGGCCGCAGCGATGGCCGAGGTGAGCCATATCCGCCCCCCAACCCGGCCTGACGGTAGACCTAAGTTTCTGTTGGGGTCATAACACCCATGCTCTTCCAAACTCTATTGGCTGTTGAAGCGGCTGAAAAAGGTGGTCTTTTCGATCTGGATGCCACCCTGCCCCTGATTGCCATTCAGTTTTTGCTGTTGGTGGCAGTGCTCAACTCCCTCTTCTATGAGCCGGTTACGCGGGCTATCGACAGCCGCAGCGACTACATCCGCACCACTCAAGCGGAAGCCCAAGAGCGGTTGGACAAGGCGGTGTCGTTGACCCGACAGTATGAGTCTGAGATCAGCCAGGCCCGCTTGCAAGCCCAGCAGGTGATCGCTGAGGCAGAGGCTGCAGCTGCTCGCATTCGTTCCGAGAAACTGGCTGCTGTGCAGGCAGAGATCCAGCAGAAGCTGGAGGCGGCGCGGCTACAGGTCGAGCAAGAGAAGCAGGCAGCCCTCGAACAGCTGCAGCAGCAGGTGGATGCCATTGCCGCCCAGATTACCCAGAAACTGTTGGGCAGTGCTCGTTAGATCGCTGGTTGGAAGTACTTTTGGAGGAGCTTGCGATGCCTGTGTGGAGTTGGGTGGCCGGTTGGATCTTGGCTGTGGCCGAGACCACGGAGCTACTCCCAGAAGCCAAGGCAGGAGAGGGGGATCTCTTGGCCAAGATTCTCGAGAGCAACCTGATCAACATCGCGATCATTCTCACCTTGCTGTTTATCTTGGGTCGCAAAGTGGTGGGAGAAGCCCTGGCCAAGCGGCGGGAGGGGATCCTAGAAGAACTGCGGCAGGCGGAGCAGCGCAAACAGGAAGCCATCGAGAAGCTGGCGGAGGAGCAGCAAAAGCTGGCCCAGGCTCAGCAGGAGGCTGAACGTATCCGCAAGCAGGCGGAAGCCAACGCCGAAGCCCGTCGGCAAGAGTTGTTGGAGCAGGCGGAGCGGGAAGTGGAGCGGCTGCGGGCCAATGCTGAGAAAGAGTTGTCCAGCGAGCAGGAGCGGATTCTTCAAGAGTTGCGTCGGCAGATCGTTCGCCAAGCCCTGAGCAAGGTGGAGCAGGAGTTGCCGCAGCACCTCAACGAAGAGACCCACCGCAGCCTGATCGAGAGAGGGATCCAAATGATTGCCCGCTAACTCTCAAGGAGGAGAAAGGTATGATCAGCAGCACAATGGCTGAGAAGGTGGTGGATCCCTATGCCGAGGCTCTCATTGCTCTTGGGTCAGGCCAGGGATTGCTGGACACTTTTGCCGCCGATATGCGCTTTATTGCCGAGGTTTTGCGGGCTACGCCGGAGCTGGGCCAGTTTCTCGCCAACCCGGTGATCAAGGCCGAGGCCAAAAAGAACCTGCTGCAGCAAGTATTTGCCGATCAGATCCACCCTCTGCTGCTGAATGCGCTGAAGTTGTTGACCGACCGCCGCCGTATTATGTTTCTCGGGGCCGTCTGCCGGCGCTTTTTGGATCTGCAACGGAAGCTCCAGAACATCGTCCTGGCCGAAGTGACGACGGCGATACCCTTGACGGAAGCTCAGCAGCAATCGATTCGCGAGCGGGTGATGGACTTCACCCAGGCCAGCGGTGTGGAGTTGCAAGCCACTCAGGATCCGGAGCTGCTGGGAGGGGTGGTCATCAAGATTGGATCCCAGGTGATCGACCTCAGCTTGCGTGGACAGTTGCGCCGGCTTGCCTTGCAGTTGGCCTAAGTTGGTTTTTGAGGATCCCTTCCCATTACTTGAGAGGACTGCTATGCCTACCATTCGCCCAGACGAGATTAGCACCATCATCAAACAGCAGATTGAGCAGTACAACCAGGAGATGCAGGTCTCCAATGTGGGGACAGTTCTGCAGGTGGGGGATGGCATTGCCCGCATCTACGGTTTGGATAAGGTGATGGCCAGCGAGCTGCTGGAATTTGAGGATGGCACCACCGGTATTGCCCTCAACCTGGAAGAAGACAACATCGGTGCCGTGCTGATCGGCTCCGGGCGGAATATCCAAGAGGGATCCACCGTCAAATCCACGGGCAAGATTGCCAGCATCCCGGTGGGGGAAGCCCTCTTGGGCCGCGTGGTGGATCCCCTGTGCAACCCCCTCGACGGCAAAGGCCCGATCCAGTGTACGGAGTCTCGCCTGATCGAATCTCCGGCACCTGGCATTGTCGATCGCCGCTCTGTGTACGAGCCCCTGCAAACCGGCATTACCGCCATCGATGCCCTGATCCCCATCGGGCGGGGGCAGCGGGAACTGATCATCGGCGACCGCCAAACCGGCAAGACCACCGTTGCTGTGGACACAATCCTGAACCAAAAAGGGCAGGATGTGATCTGCATTTACGTGGCCATTGGTCAGAAGCAGAGCACCATCGCCCAGGTGGTGGGCATCCTGACCGAGCGAGGGGCTATGGACTACAGCATTGTGGTGGCTGCCGGCGCCGATAGCCCGGCCCCGTTGCAGTGGCTGGCCCCCTACTGTGGCGCCACCATTGCTGAATACTTCATGTACCAGGGCAAACACACCCTGGTGGTCTATGACGACCTCTCCAAGCAGGCGGTGGCTTATCGGCAAATGTCGCTGCTGCTGCGCCGTCCACCCGGTCGGGAAGCTTACCCTGGGGATGTGTTCTACCTGCACTCGCGGCTATTGGAGCGAGCCGCCAAGCTGAGCAGCCAACTGGGAGAGGGATCCATGACGGCGCTGCCAATCGTGGAAACCCAGGCCAATGACGTGTCGGCCTACATTCCCACCAATGTTATCTCCATCACCGATGGGCAGATCTTCTTGGAATCGGATCTGTTCAACGCTGGCATCCGCCCGGCCATCAACGTCGGGATTTCCGTCAGCCGCGTCGGCTCGGCAGCTCAGACCAAGGCGATGAAAAAGGTGGCTGGCTCCATCAAGGTGGAACTGGCGCAATACCGCGATCTGGAGGCCTTTGCCCAATTTGCCTCTGACCTGGATGAGGCTACCCAAAAGCAACTGGCCCGCGGCCAACGGCTGCAGGAGTTGCTGAAGCAGCCACAGTACTCTCCCCTGTCTCTGGATCAGCAGGTGGCCATTATCTATGCGGGGACGCGAGGCTATTTGGATGACATTCCGGTGGAGAAGGTCTCCAGCTTCAAACAGGGCCTTTTGGCTTACCTGGGCACCACCCATCCCAAGTATGGCGAGATCGTCCTCTCCACCAAGCAACTCACCGACGAGGCAGAAGAAATCTTGAAAACGGCCATCACAGAGTTCAAGCAGAGCTTCGTGGCCAAGGCGGCCTAGCCTGACGCGGATCCCTGTCAACCACCGTTCGCGTTAGCAGGACGGAGTCCTTAAATAGAGGGAATGGGTTATGGCAAATCTCAAGCGTATCCGCGATCGCATCAAAGCGGTCAAAAACACCCGCAAAATCACCGAGGCCATGCGGCTGGTGGCAGCAGCCCGAGTGCGCCGCGCCCAAGAGCAAGTGATGGCCACCCGTCCCTTTGCCGACCGACTGGCCCAGGTTTTCTATCGGCTGCAAACTCGGCTGCGGCTGGAAGATGTCAACTTGCCTCTGCTGAAGCAGCGGCCCATCCAGACGGTGGGGCTGTTGGTGGTGGCCGGGGATCGGGGCTTGTGCGGAGCCTACAACGCCAACGTGATTAAGCGCACCGAAGAGCGCGTCCGCGAACTGCAGGAGACGGGACAGCAGGTGCAGCTTTACCTGGTGGGCCGCAAGGCGGTGCAGTATTTCCAGCGGCGCTCCGCTCCCATCGCCAAGACCTACGTGAATTTGTCGCAGATCCCCACGGCGGCTGAGGCTGCCCAGATTGGGGATCAGCTCCTCTCGGCCTTCTTGTCTGAGAAGGTGGACAAGGTAGAGCTGCTCTACACCCGTTTTGTCTCTTTGATCAGCTCCCGTCCGGTGGTGCAATCCCTGTTGCCCCTCGATCCGTCGCGGTTGGCCACTCAGGACGACGAAATTTTTCGTCTTTTGGTGCGGGGCGGAGAGTTTACTGTCGAGCGCAGCAAAGTCATCGCAGCGGTCTCGGCCCCACCTCAGGACATGATCTTTGAGCAGGATCCCGTGCAGATTTTGGATGCACTGCTGCCGCTGTACCTGAACAACCAGTTGCTACGGGCCTTGCAGGAGGCGGCGGCCAGCGAATTGGCGGCTCGCATGACGGCCATGAACAACGCCAGCGACAATGCCAGCGAGCTCATTCGCACGCTGGGTCTTGCCTACAACAAAGCTCGCCAGGCGGCTATTACCCAGGAGATCCTGGAGGTGGTGGCCGGAGCGGAGGCCTTGTAGGGTTCTCAAAGGAGATCCCCTGAGGAGCCGAGGTTGCGTTGCCGCGCCATCTGGGAGTTGAGCAGAACCACCGGCAAAATCCCCACTAAGACAATGGCCAAAGCCGGTGCCCCTGCCTCCGCGAGACGCTCATCGGCTGCCAAGCGGTAGGTTTGCACCGCCAAGGTGTCGAAGTTGAAGGGCCGCAGCACCATCGTGGCCGGCAGCTCCTTCATCACATCCACAAATACCAGCAGCATAGCCCCCAAGAGGCCACCCCTCATCAAGGGCAAATGCACCCGCCAGAGGGTACCCAGGGATCCCTGCCCCAGGCTGCGGGCTGCCTCATCCAAACTGGGGGGAATGCGCAGCAGCGTGGCCTCAACGGTGGCCAAAGAAACGGCCAAAAACCGCACCAGGTAGCCGAACACCAAAGCCGTGAGGGTACCGCCGATCACCAGGCCAGGTGGCTGTTGCAGCACCACCTGCCGCAGGTAGCTCAGCAGTTGATCCAACCACCCTAGGGGAATCAGAACCCCCACTGCAATCACCACCCCAGGCAGCGCATAGCCCAGAGAAGACAACTGCACTGCCAGCCGCAGGCCCCACGGGGATCCCGCCCGTCCTAGCCCCTGCATGCGCAGCCCGTACAGCACCACCACCGACACGGAAACGGCAATGACAGCCGTGATGGTCGATAGCAGAAAGCTGTTCTGGGCGTAGCTCCAAAAGCGGCGACCTAGCTCCCCCTGGCGCAGGGTCATATTGAGCAGAATCAAGGCCGGCACGACAAAGCCCAGCCCAATCGGGATCCCACAGGCTAGCCAAGCCCCCACCGCCCGGATCCCTTGTAGGCGGTAACGGGTTGGGGTGGGTTTGAACCCTTGGCGATAGTAGCGCGCCCGTCGGCGGGAGAATTGCTCCACCGCCATCAGCAGCAACACCAGCAGCAACAGCAGCGCCGAAAGCTGAGCCGCCGCCACCGGATTGCCCAGGGCCGTCCAGGTGCGGTAGATGCCGGTTGTAAAGGTATCTACCCCGAAATAGCTGACGGTGCCGAAATCGTTGAGGGTTTCCATCAAGGCCAGCAGACAGCCGGCCACGATCCCCGGTCGGGCCAGCGGCAAAGCCACCTTGAAAAAGCTGGCCCAAGGCCCATAACCCAGGGAGCGACTCACCTCCAAACAGGCTACCGACTGTTCCTGAAAGGCCAACCGGGCCGAGAGGTAAACATAGGGATAGAGGGTGAGGATCAGCAGCAGGATCGCCCCCCACAACGAGCGAATGTTAGGGAACCAGTAGTCGCCGATCCCCCAACCTGTTACCCGCCGCAGCCAGATCTGGAAACCGCCGGTTACCTGCAAAAAATCGGTGTAGGCGTAGGCCAACACATAGGTGGGGGCCGCCAGGGGCAGCACCAACATCCACTCCAGCCAGGCCCGCCCCCAAAACTGACACATGGTCACCAGCCAGGCAGTGCCACTGCCCACCAGGATGACCCCCGCCGCCACCCCTGCCATCATCACCAGGCTATTGCGCACATAAAGCCCCAAGACCGTATCGGCCAGGTGCTCCCAAACCTGCCGCTCGTCCGCAAAAAGGCTGAGCAACACCGTAAGGACAGGAACGAGAATGAGACCGCTGAGGGTCAGAGTCAGAAGCGCCCAGCCGTTCAGAGGAAAGAAGCCACTTCCCGGCAGAGATTTGCTCAACAACTTCAACCTCATCTCTTTGTCCATCTCAACAGGCGGGAGCTACCTCTTGAGCAACTCCTGGGGAAGAAAAAGGGATCCTCCAGGGATCCCCAACCAAGTTTTCTCTCAAAACAAGCTCTTGGGCAGCTTAACGAAATAAACGATGTTCTCGTCTTGCTTGTTACAAGCATAGTTTTTTCTTAAACCGCGCCCTTTTCCGAGACGATGCCAAAGTCGTCGTCGTTAACTATCGCTAGGGTAGTTGAGTTGAGAATGGCCAACCGCTCGGGCTTGTCGTGGGGATAATTGGGGATCGACATAATAATACTTCTTCTTTGTTTTCTGTGGTCAAAAGCAAATCCCGCTTTGGAACGGGAGCCTTTTCGGGAAGGTTTTCAATTGCCTTTGCCGGGCTATTGGTGTAGAAAGAAGTTAAAGAAAGCAGGAGCAAGAACAAGCCTGCTGTTCGCAGTTGTTTCATTTGGCAAACCTCCAGAAGCTTTTGAAAAAGAAAGACAGGACGCCTGAGCGGCCTCGAACGGAAGCAACGCCGTCCTAGAGTATCGACGCTTGGCCAAGAACCGTCAAGCTGCTTAACGTTCACGGCGTCAAGCAATGAAAGGCTGCACTCAGGGCCTGTCCTGGAGGCCTGATCTACTTCCAACCGGCCCGATCCATTACCTTTAGGGCATCAGGGGTGACGCGGCCAATGCTGGCGGCGTTGATCGTATCTTCCTTAAAGGTGCCAAAGCTGGCCACCAACGAGTCGATCTCAGCCCCGGGCAGTACCGGGTACTCATTGTTGCTCTGGGCAAAAATGGCCTGCGCCTCTGGCCCGGAGAGAAACTCCAAAAATTGGATGGCCGCTTCTTTGTTGGGAGCTGTTTTCAGAATGCCGGCCCCGCTGATGTTGACGTGGGTGCCACGATCCTGCTGGTTGGGGAAGAAGACGCCGATTTTCTCGGCTACGGCGCGCTCTTCTGGATTGTCGGATTTGATCAAACGCGGCAAATAGTAGGTGTTGGCCAAAGCCACGTCTCCCACCCCGGCGGCCACGGCCTTGATCTGATCTATGTCTCCCCCTTCCGGCGGACGGGCAAAGTTGGCCACCAAGCCTCGGGCCCATTGCTCCGTTTCCGGGATCCCGTGGGCCAAGATGATCGAAGCCGTCAAGGATTGGCTGTAAACGTTGCTGGAGGAGCGGGTGAGCACCTTGCCCCGCCATTTGGGGTTTGCCAAGTCCTCATAGGTGGACAACTCCTTGGGATCCACCTTGTCTTTGTTGTACATGATCACCCGCGCCCGCTTGGTGAGGCCAAACCAGTACCCCTCTGGATCCCGCAGAGACTCGGGAATATTTTTGGAGAGCGTCTCCGACTGGATGGGTTGAAACCAGCCCTCGTTCTGAGCCCGCCACAACCGGGCAACATCCACCGTCATGAAGATGTCGGCGGGGCTGTTGGATCCCTCGCTGCGGATGCGCTCGATGATCTCATCGGCTTTGCCCTGCACCCAATTCACGGTAATGCCCGTTTTCTGCTGGAAAAGTTCGTACAATTTCTCGTCTGTGCTGTAGTGTCGCGAGGTGTAGAGGTTCACTTCCCGATTGGCGCCATGGGCCGGACGCAGAAGAGACCCTGCTGCCAGAGCCGCAGAACCTAGCGTGGCTCCACTGACAAATTGCCGTCGCGATAAGCGCATACCCAACTCCTAAGTTCAAAAACATCTCAAGAGACACAGCTCCACCGGCCAGGCTCTCTCTGAGAAAGCACCGGAAAGCCAAGCCCAAAGGACAAAGACAGTCCCCGCAAGCCTCACTCTGTTGGCTCTTATCTTGGGCCAACCTTATTGAGACTTTTATTCAAGAACTTTGCCTTGAGGCAATGATAGAAGATCTCAAGTACCAGGTCAACCTCTTGGGAGTTGTTCTCACTTCTCACCCTTTGGGATGAAACTGGGTGGCTTCCCCTTGTCCTCGACAGCGCCTGAGATGGCCAGCAACGCAGCCGGTCTTGTTGAGCAACGGGTCTCTACCCAGGGCTTTGCGGTCAGCGGTATTGACAGCACTCGCGAAAGCTGAAGAGGCTTCGGGTATAAAGGGAGCAGGGTAGATGACAGAGCTATGGTGAGCTCCCTTTCGAGATCGCCTCATGCACAGGTGCAAGAGAATAGCAGGGATCCAGGTGTCTCTATCCTGGTCTGCGGCTACAACGATTTGGTGGAGCTCACTCTCCAAGCCCTAGAAGCTTTTGGACATCGCGCTGTAGTAGTTGCTCCCGATCTGCCCCCTCATTTGGAAGAGCAGTGGCAATACCTACAGGCGGATCCCCGCCAGCCGGGGGTGTTGCAGCGGGCTGGGATCGAGCGGATTAGGGTGGCGCTGCTGCTGGAGGACAGCGACCAAGCCAATTTCGAGCTGGCTTTGCTGATTCGAGATCTCAATCCACAGGTGCGTGTCGTCTCCCGTCTGTTCAACCACAGCCTTGCCCGCTATCTCGACTCGGCTTTGCCGCAGCATTTTTCCCTATCGGTGGCGGCTTTGGCTGCCCCGGCTTTTGCCCTTAAGGCTGTTTCCGACGAATTTGTTGGCTACTTTGAGCTGCCCCAGCTGGAAGCCCAGCCGGCCACGCTTCCGCCAGAGCTGGCAGATCCGGCTTACTTTGTCTCAGACCGAGAGACCACCCTCTGGAACGTGGTAGAGCTGACCATCGGATACAACTCCCGCCTGCTGCATATGCCCCTCTCGGAGCTGGAGGAAACTTTTGGGGCGCGGGTGCTGTTTCATTACCCGGTGGATGGGCTTTCTGACTTTTCCAAACAGCGAGTTTTCGACGACTTTGACCACGAGGCAGAGCTGCTGGAGGGGGATCGCGTTTTGGTCATTTGCGATCCCAGAGCCTACCTGCAACTGTTGGAACGCAACGGGCGACGGGGCTCCTCACGGGCACAGCGCTGGGCCAGCGGCCAGATGCAGGACAAGCGACAACAACGGCAAGGCAGGTCGTTGGGGCGGGGATCCCTTGGGTCTTGGCTGCGCAGAGGAGTGCAGGGACTCCTACAGGTCAAGCCCATCGTGCGCACCCTCACCTTCACCTTGGGGGCCATGCTGGTGCTGGGGGTGATCAACTTCAGGATGATCGGCAAACCCCTCATCGATGGGCTTTTGCTGACGATCGTGGTGCTGACAGGGGGCTATGGGGATATTGAGGCTTTTCAACAGCCGGAAACACCGCTGGGGGTGAAGGTGCTGGCGGTGATGATGACCTTGGTGGGGGCTGCCCTGGTGGGGTTGATTTACGGCTTGGTGACCGACAAATTGGTGAGCAGTCGCTTTGGCTTGGGTCGGGCTGCCCGTATGCCCAAAGAGGATCATGTGGTGATCGCAGGGTTGGGGCGGCTGAGCTATTTGGTGCTGCAGTTGTTGCGGCAGATGGGCTACGAGGTGGTGGTGGTGGATCCCAATAGCGAGAACCCTCTCTTGGAGGCAGCGGAACGGGAGGGAGCGGTGGTGGTTCGTGGGGATTATGCCCTGGCAAGCACGCTGCAGCAGGCTCGCATTCAAGGCAGCCGCTGCCTGATCTGCACCACCCCTGACGATCTCACCAACCTGGAGACGGCCCTGACGGCCCACAGCCTGCAGCCGGGGATCCGCACCATTTTGCGGGTTACCGATCCCGAATTGGCGGCTCGCATGCAGCGCCACATGCAGACCCTGGGGATCAGCTACAGCGCTACCGGGCTGGGGGCACGGGCTTTTGCCACCGCAGCACTGGTGGGATCCGTCTACGGCACCCTGGCTTGGCAGGGGGAAACTCTGCTGGTGACGCTGCTGGAGGTCTCTGCCCATTGCCACTACCTGGGGCTATCCTTGCGCCAACTGGCCCAGGACTATGACCTGGTGATCTTGCTGCATCGCTCCCGACCGGGGAAACCCTGTGTTTTTCCCAAGATCTGGCAAAAAGAGGGCAAGACCCTGTTGAAAGAAGGCGATCAACTCTATGTGATGGGAACGGTGGAATCCCTGATTCGCCTGACCCAAGGACGGCCTCTGCCCCCAGAGCTGTATCAGGTGCGCCTCCTAGAGTATCGCAACCCCTATTTTGAAGAGGAGATCCTCTCGGCTTTATCGTTCTACGCACGCCTGCCCAAAACGGCCCTGAAACCCCTATTGGGCTGTCTGCCGGCGGTGGTGAGCCCACCCCTTCCCCGCGACAAGGCAATCAAGTTAGCCCGCCAACTGCGCAAGATGAGCACTGAAGTGCAGGTGTTTGCCCAGGCGCAGCCTGCCCATTGGATCCCTGCAGCCATGAACGAAAACAGCGAAAGTAATCTGAATTGATTTGGACACTGTTCTGTTTATTGGTCTATTCTGCACTCCGTAGTCCAAAACATCTCGTTATGGGCAGTTGGACATTCAGGAGATAGGCTTTTCGGCTGCAAGTCGCACAAAGCGATTTTGGTTGTAGAGCTGCTGAGCCACCACTGCGAAACCCACCTTCTCCAGCAACCACACCAGGTCTTCGGCGCTGAAGCGATTGTGCTCGTAGAAGTGGGTAAACTGATCCAGCAGCGTTTCCAAAGGCGTGTCCGACTGGAAGAGTTGGGCCTCTGTATCGGCATCGAAGTAGAGGCTGAGCGGGGCGCGCACCCAATCCACCAGCAAAAATCGCCCCCCCGGCTTGAGTAGACGCAACACCTCCTGCAACAAGCGCAAGGGCTGCACCATCTCGTGCAACACCACCACTGCCTGAGCTGCATCGATGCTGTTGGCCGCAAGCGGCAAGTGAGGGTCGTGCAGGTCGGCCTGCAGCAGCTGGATTCCAGGGATCCCTTTCAAATCCGCCGCCGCTCGCTCCAACATGTAGGGCATCACATCCACCCCGATGAAGTGCCCTCCGGGATAGCGTTGCGCCCACTGACCCAGAGCAAACCCCGGCCCGGTTCCCAGATCCAACAAGCGCGGTGCAGGAGGCAGACAGGGCTCGATGTGCATCTGCCAGAACTGCCAAAAAGCCTCGTTAAAGCGCCCAGGAGCTGTTGCCAGCATGCGCTCGCAGAAGCTGGGGCCACGGTGGTGCTGGTAGAGAAGCTGAAAGGTATCGAGGCCGGTCTGGGGCATGGCTGAAGATTGTTGAGAAAATTGCTAGAGGGATCACCAGAATTCGCTGATGGGCTGAAAAGAGCATCGGGGGATCCCCAAAAGTAAGGCCTAATGTCGGCCTAACGAGCAGTGGGAGCGCTGGAAAAGTTGGCAATGCCGGTCTCCAGGTCGCTAAAGCAGGTCAGTACCTTTTCCATGGAGGTGAGGTTGAGGACGAGGGCCACACTTTCCGGCACGCAACAAAGGCTAATGTTGCCCCCGGCAGCACGGCACTTGCGCAAAGCCGAGATCAACACCCCCAGCCCAGAGCTGTCCATAAAAGTGACCGACGACATGTCGATCAACATATTGGGATAACCGAAATCTAAAACCTGCTGGAGCAATTGCCGAACTTCTGAGGCGGCCTTGGCATCAAAACGACCCTCCAGCGGCACAATCGCCAGTTTTTGCCCTTGTGGAGTCTCAGCAGTACGGATGCGCAGCTTGAAATCCATCGTTTCCAGTGAAGACCTCATGCCCCACCTTAACACCATCCGCTACCGCCCACCAGGAAATCTTGTGAAGATCCCCAGGGACAGCGCGGCTCCCTCCAAAAACATCTGCCCTCTCGCCCCCAGCTCCTCTCCCAACAAGCCAGAGGGAAGCCGTGTAAACCCATGAAGTAAGAGCCGCCCCAGAGCTTAGCAGGAACTCCATCCCCCGCAGGGAAGGGATCCGGCCTCGGCCACAAATTCCGCATCTTAGGCGGATCTACCTACAGCATAGGTTGCAGGGTTAAAGCCTCCGAGTCTATGGAGGGAAGGGACACATGCAAACGGGGGCGGTGCATAGAGAGCAACTGGGCCAGCCGCTTGCGCAGCTCAGTGCGGGGCACAATCGCGTCGATGAGCCCTTGGGCCAGCAGGTACTCGGCGGTTTGGAAGCCTTCTGGCAGCTTGCCCTTGCCAATGGTTTGCTCGATTACATTCGGCCCGGCAAACCCCACCTGCGCGCCCGGCTCGGCCAGGATCAAATCTCCCAGCATGGCAAAGCTGGCAGTTACCCCGCCATAGGTGGGATGGGTGAGCACGGAGATGAACAATTGTCTGGCGTCGCGGTGCCTTTGTAGGGCAGCTGAGGTCTTGGCCATCTGCATCAGGCTGAGGATCCCTTCCTGCATGCGGGCCCCCCCCGAAGCCGAAAAGAGGATCAAGGGCAGGTGATCGCAGGTGGCCCGTTCCGTGAGGCGGGCGATCTTCTCTCCCACCACCGAGCCCATGCTGCCGCCCATGAAGCGAAAGTCCATCACTCCAATCGCCACCGGGATCCCTTCCAGGCTTCCCAACCCTGTCAGGACGGCATCCTTGAGCTGGGTGCGCTCCTGGTAGGTGGCCAAGCGCTCGGAGTAGGGCTTTTGGTCGAAAAAGTGTAGGGGATCCGTGGGAGCCAGGTGTTCGTCCAGGGGCTGCCAGGATCCGGGATCCAAAAGCTGTTCCAGCCGCTCTGGAGCTGTAATGCGGTGGTGATGCCCACAGCTGGGGCAAACTTGCCAGTTTTGCTGCAGATCCTTGGTGTAGGTCAGGGTGTCACAGGCAGGACACTTTTGCCAGAGGCCATCGGCAATTTCTCTCACCTGACGCTCTTTGTCGAAGGGGCTGCTACCTGTCAGGTTTAGAGAGGTTTGTCTGCGCCGCTCCGCAAACCAATCCAGTAGAGACATAGCTGTTGAAACACCTTTTCTGGCCAGGGATGTTGAGAGCCCTGCCGGTGAGCTGCGAAACACATCTCAACGTTCTCAAGCTATCAAAGAATCGCCCGACTGAAAATAGAGACAACAGCAAGCGATGGAGACTCGGTGGCAGGTGCTGACCACAGGGGATGGATCCCTGACCTTTTTCTCGGAAGAGTTTGGACAGGCTTTTCACAACGTCAGTGGTGCCGCCCAGGAGGCTTTGGAGAAGTTTGTCCGCCCTTGCCGGCTGGATCGGCTGCCGTTGGAACGGGATCCCGCCCAGCCCATTCGCCTTTTGGATATTTGCTTTGGCTTGGGCTACAACTCCGGCCTTGCCCTAGAAACCATTTGGCAAATCCGGCCCCACTGTTCTGTAGAAGTAATCGGCCTAGAGCGATCCCCGGAAGTGCCTCGCCAGGCTTGGCAGGCGGGGGTGGGATCCGACTGGAGCTTTGGGCAAGAATGGCAACACTGGATTGAACAGGGATCCTGGCAATCGGAGCGCTGGCGCGGAACGCTGCTGTGGGGCGATGCCCGGCAAACGGTGTTGCAGGTGCCGCTGGGGTGGGCAGATGCGGTGTTTTTGGATCCCTTCTCCCCTTCGGTTTGCCCAGAGCTGTGGACGGTGGATTTCCTGCGGGCCGTGGCTGAACGGATGCGACCAACCGGCATTTTGGCCACCTATTCCTGTGCAGCGGCGGTGCGAGCGGCTCTGTTGGAAGCAGGGCTTTTCATCGGCTCTACCCCCCCGGTAGGTCGTCCTTGGCCGGGGACAGTGGCCTCGCCCCAACCTGACCACCTGCCGCCTCTTTCCCCCATGGAGTGGGAGCACCTGAAAACTCGCGCTGCCGTGCCCTACCGGGATCCCACCTTGAAAGGAGATAGAGCGCAAATCCGGCTGCAACGCCAGCAGGAACAGCAGGCCTCCTCTTTGGAGCCCACTTCTGCTTGGAAACGCCGCTGGCCTGTGCAAGCCTAGAGAGTGGCGTTGCCGGAGTTCAGATCTGGACAACTTTCCCCAGGATTGCTGCCCGAGTGTATCCAAGACACCTGCGCTATTCCCGTACCCTTACGCAAGCCACCATTTCTTGACAAAGTTAAGCTAGGATGAAACTTTTCTGCTGTGAATGCCATGTCCTCTGAGGAGTCCTTCCCGCTGACGCGAGCAACCTCTGCCGGTACGCTGGTTGCCCTTTGTGCTGAACAGCACCGCGTCATCCTGCAGTTTTTGACTCGCCTGTCTCGAGCGCCGGAGTTGGATCTGGAGCAGCGACGCCTCTGTGTACAAAGGTTGCGACAGCGCCTCTCCCGCCACATTCAACTGGAGCGCCATGTTCTCTACCCCCTGCTCAGGTCGGCTCTCCAGGGGGATCCCCACCTCAGCGCCCAAACTGAGCGGCTGGAGCAACATCTGCGGGATCAGATTCCAGAGCTGACGCGCTTTTTGCACCAATCAGAGCGCACCCCGCAGCAGGTGGATCCTTCTGCTGCCCTTCACTTCTATCGGCAATTGCGGGCTCAGTTTGATCAGGAGGAGAAAATCTTGCATCCCCTCTTTGCCCAGCATGTTTCTCCCGAAGCAGAGCAGCAGCAGTTGCGTCTGTTCCGCAAACGCCTGCAAGCCAGCGCTGCTTCCAATCGCTCTGCACATAGCCGTCGCGTTGCTTTGAATGAGCTGGAACGGCAGGCGATAACCCGCCCTGTCTTGCCCAACGAGCGTCTCTGGTCGCTGCAGGGCAACACTGTGCAAATGTCCGCTCCCTAGTCGACGACGGTCTTGTTGTTGGAGGCTAGTGGTGGTATTTTTGCTGCAATCGGCTCCCTGACCCCAAAACCATGCAGCCCTGGGATCCCGAAACCTACGTCGATCAAATGGCCCAACTGCTGCAACTGCCCCTGCATCCTGAACACCGAGCAGGGGTGATCGAAAACTTTGCCCGCTTTCTGCCCATTGCTCAACAGGTGCTGGAGTTCCCGTTGCCGCCGATAGTTGAGCCAGATCCCACCTTTGACCCTCAGCCATGACCGGGGATCCCCACCTTCTCGGCAGCGCTGACGCGGTCTCTATTGCCAGGGCTGTCCGCCAGGGATCCGTGAGCGCCCAAGCGGTGGTGGCCGCCTGTCTGGAGCGGATTCGCCGGCGGGATCCCCAGCTCAATGCCTTCACAGCCGTGCTGGAGGAATCGGCTCTGCAAGCAGCGGAGCACGTGGATCGACAGGTGGCTCAAGGGATCCCTGTAGGCCCGTTGGCAGGGGTGCCTTTTGCCGTCAAGAACTTATTTGACGTGGCCGGCCTCACCACCCTGGCTGGCTCGGCGATCAACCGCGAGAACCCCCCGGCCATCCAAGATGCAACAGTGGTGGCTCGTCTCAAGCAGGCAGGGGCAATCTTGGTGGGCACCCTCAACATGGACGAGTACGCCTACGGCTTCGTCACCGAAAACAGCCACTACGGCCCCACCCACAACCCCCACGATCTCAGCCGCAGTGCGGGGGGATCCTCCGGCGGCTCGGCAGCTGCAGTAGCAGGAGGTTTGGTGCCTCTCGCCCTGGGCAGCGACACCAACGGCTCGATTCGGGTACCGGCCTCTTTGTGTGGCGTCTACGGCCTCAAGCCCACCTATGGCCGTCTATCGCGGGCAGGGGTGGCTCTGTTTGCCGCCAGCTTCGACCACGTGGGCCCCTTGGCCCGTTCGGTGGCCGATATTGCCCTCAGCTTCGATGTTATGCAAGGGCCGGATCCCCAAGATCCCGTCTGTACCCGGCGTCCTGTGGATCCCACCTTTGGGCAATTGGGGCAGGGGATCGAGGGCTTGCGCATCGCGGTGGCGGATGATTACTTTGCCCGAGGGGCAGAGCCCCCCATCTTGGCCGGGGTAGAAAAGGTGGCCCAAGCCTTGGGGGTCGGCCAGACTGTGCGGATCCCGGAAGCCCAGCGCGCCCGTGCCGCCGCCTTCCTGATCACGGCTGCTGAGGGAGCCAACCTGCACTTGCCCAACCTGCGAACTCGCCCCCACGACTTTGACCCGGCCACCCGGGATCGCTTTTTGGCCGGAGCCCTGTTGCCTGCCAGTTGGATCTTGCAGGCACAGCGCTTTCGCCGCTGGTATCGCCAGCAGGTGCAGGCCATTTTTCAGGAGATCGATCTGTTCATCGCCCCCACCACCCCCTGCTTTGCCCCCTTGCTCGGCCAAGAGAAGATGGTGATCGATGGGGTAGAGGTTCTCACTCGGCCCAACCTCGGCCTCTACACTCAGCCCCTCTCGTTTATCGGCCTGCCGGTGCTTTCAGTGCCGTTGCGCGAGAGCGGATCCCTGCCCTTTGGCGTACAACTGGTGGCCGCCCCCTATCAAGAAGCCAAACTGCTGCGGGCAGCCGCCTATTTGGAGAAGCTAGGGATCCCCAATGCCCAGCCGGTCTGAGCCATGAAGAGCCCTACTTTTGCAGCACATCTAGCGCTAGAGCTCGTGGGCATCTTCTCATGAACACTAAATATGTAGATGAACCGGTTGTTTGGTCAAGACAAGATTTCAATTGCTTTTGAGGAGCCGCTTTAGTCTCTGTGTAGCCTGTGGGTAACGTCTGAAGCTGTATTGGGGCAGACTCTTTGGCCTTGGCTCGCAAGAGAGATTGGGGCACCGGATATTAAAGTAAAATTAAGCCCCCAGTTGTTGTATCAAATGCCTCCTTCTCCAGGCTTGGCCAATAGAATGAACAGCATAAAATAGACACGGCACCCCCACCTGGACTCTATAACCCTATGGATCATCCTGATTCTGTGGCTCGGCGCTACATGAAACTGTGCGAGGCCTATCTCTCTCTCAACGAAGCCTTCGACAGATTGGATCAGTCCCACAGCCACCTACAGCGCCACTTCAAACGACTCCTTGGCTATTTCAGTGCTGCCCAACAAGCTCTGGTTCAACTGCCGCTCTTGCAACAGCGGATTGAGCAGAGCGACCGCTGGATGAACTCCTTGCGAGAAGAACTGCAAGCCAAAGAAGCCCGGCTTGGCGAGCTAATCGCCAACTACAACCAAGTCTGCGGCGAGCTGGACTCTACCAAAGCAGAACTGTTGGGCGCTCAAGCGCTGATTGAGAAACTGGAAGCCGAAAATGCTCAGGTTTTGGAACGCTTGAGTCGGCTCACCAACATGGAAGAGGAAATGGCAAACTTGGCGGAACAGCTGGCCCAAGCGAACGAAGCTCGTCAGCAGATGGAGGCTCGAAATCGCGAGCTGGAGCGAGCTTTGGGAGACCGGGATCAGCACATTTACAGCCTGCAAGAGCGATTGGCACAATTGGAGCAAGAGATGACCTTCCTGAAAGCTCAGCGGGATGAGGCCCAGCAAGCTGCACAACTGGCTATGTCTCGCGCTGAGCAGGCGGAAGCTAGGCTGAAGGTGCAAACCGAACAAGTTCAGACTTTGCAAAATAAGCTCCATCAAGCCGAGGAGCAGCTGGCCATGGTAACCCTGAACGAGCTGGAGCTCCTGCTCAGCCATAACTCGATGAACCTCTTGCAAGAAGCGGAGCAGGCTGCAGAAGTAGATGCCCAGGTGCTGGCAAGCGTACCGGCCTCTCTGGCCGAGGCGGAACACATTCTGCTGGAGATCGACCAGTTCATTCAGTTCATTTTGGCCTACTCGGAGCCCATGAAGTCGCAGGCTGCGTGACATACTCCCGACGCTGTAGCTAGCTTCCCGCAGGGTTGCTACGCACACAGCGCGGGCTTCTCAGTGACCCCTGCTATCGCTTCAGGCATTTCCTGAGCTTCAGGACTACGTCCCGCTGACGCGAAAAGGACGGGATGCCCCACCGCCCTGTAGAGTAGTGCGTAGTGACTAGTCACTAGTCACCAAATTTTCGGGCTGGAGGCCCGCACCATAGCCGCAGGCTTGGTGTCGGGAGGAAAGCCCTCCTCCATATAGGTTTGCTGGTCAAAGTCTGGATGAACTACAATAAGCCCATGAGCCAGACTATCTCTGTACGTTGCAAGCTGATAGTCCCACAAGAGTTGCATCAAGAAATTGACCG
>NZ_JBSSCC010000029.1:0-38117 GCF_054059455.1 Thermostichus sp. MS-CIW-23
ACAACTCTTTGCCGCAAATCCAAAGAATGAGTCGGCATTCCTTTCTCTCCTTCCTCTTGAATACCTGTACCCTATTTTAAATTAAAAGGCTGTATCTCCTGACGGCATGTCCATCACGTTCACCGACGGCTTCAACGCAGGAACATTCGCCTTGTACTGCAATGGTGAGGCAAGACACCATATCCTAAACTCCAAAATCAATCGGGTGCGGGTGATACGCAGGGCAGATGGGTACTATGCCCAGTTCTGCTTGGATGTGGAGCGCAAGGAGCAGGGAGAATACACAGGCAATGTTATTGGCATTGACTTGGGCTGGAAGGCTTTCTACACCGACCAGAACGGCAACTCTGTAGAGTGTCCAAAGTTTCTCAGACGCAGCGAAAGGAGGTTAAAGCAGCACCAGCGCAGATTAAGTCAGTATCGGGAGGAATACACAACTTCACTTGCCTTGTGATATAATAATAATACTGCGGACACCAGAAACGGTTGTTTAAGGCACTGGTAACGGTCGATTGGGGGTGTCGTAAACCATCCCAGAGGTCCGTGGTTAGTTTACTAACTGCAGGGCTACTAAAAGCCTACTCTGTACCGCGAAGCAGTCAGGGTCGGGTAGTTTACTTGGCGGATCCCCCTACAGTCAACTGGCCCAGCACGTTGATATCAAAGGTGAAATTAATTGTCACCGAGTTGCCCTCGTAAGCCTCAGGCAGCGGCAGGAAGGGAGCTGCCCTCTGGATAGCCGTCAGCGCTGCATCGTCTGTTTGTTGGCTGCCGGACGTGCGCCCCAGGCGAATGCTCTGCAGATCGCCAGCTCGACCCACTGTAAAGATCACCACTGTGCGGCGCGAGGTACCGGTCTGCCCAGGTATCCAATTTTGCTCCACTTTCCGCTGCAAAGCGGCCAGCCAGGGGCCCCAATCCACATCGGCCCGCGCTGCCACACTGGGGGGATTGGGAGCGGATTGGGTGGGGTTGGCCAATCCACTAGCTCCACTGCCCTGGATCCCGGCCCCATTGCTGGGAGCAGAAGCACTGACCGGAGGTCCCAACTGGGAAGAATCAGAGGGCCGCTGGGCGGGAAGAACCTCTGTCACCGGTTGCGGAGCGGGCGGAACGGGAGCCAATTGGCTGGGATCCGAAACCCGCTCGCTTGGCTGTATGGGCAAGGGCTCCGCAGTTGGCGGGGGAGTGGGCCTTGGGGAGGGAGCAGCCGCCACAGGCGGTGGAGTTTGGGTCGGAGTAGGTCTGGGGACAGGCGTGGGAGGGGGCGGTGCCGCAGTCGGGGTCGCGGTGGGCTGAGGGGGAGCGGGGGTTGGGGTAGGCGTGGGCTTGGGTGGAGGGGTTGGAGTTGGGGTTGCCAGGGCAACTGCAGCCGGGGCAGGTGGTGGTGGAACAGGGGCAGGCTGCTGTGGTGGCGGTGGTTGGGGTCTTGGCGGAGGAGGAGCAGGGGCCTCCTGGGGAGGGGCGGCCTGAGATTGAGGTGGACTGCCTTGAGACGGAGGGGCTTCTACCCGCTCACCCCCATCGCGGGAATCAACTTCTGAAACCAGATCTGCTTCCTCTGGGGGCTGCAGATCTTCTGGATCCAGAAGGATAAACTCAATGGCTTCTTGTTCTGGCTCGCGAGTGAGCCAAAGCCGCCCCAAGTGGAGCAATCCCAGCAGCACCAGCACGTGCAGCAGCAGCGACAGCGCCACCATCCAAAAAAAGTTGCGAGATTCATCCTCGCGGCGGCGCTGCTCAATCCAGATGCTGGTCATAGCCAAGATTGCCCTTTCCTTTCTTCAACGCTCTCAACACACCGAGTTGTCTGTTGCAGACTGGGCCACGGGGGTAACACCCCAGCTAGTGTTATAGCATCCGAGCAGTTGGCACTCCTGCGCAAAGGCGTATAGTCTATCTCGGGCTCGGGAAGGGATCCCACCTTGCAGCAGCTCTAAGATCGCCTACCTTGAAAAGAGCGGGGATCCCATTAGCCGGGGAAAAGCCCCACAGCTCGGGGTGCTGGCTCTGATGTTGGCTGGTGGGGCACTTTTGGTGGCTTTTTAGGAGCGACGTTATGGAACCCATCCGCTTTCATCTGGCCTTTCCAGTTGCCGATATTGCCTTGGCCAAGGCCTACTACGGCGATGGCTTGGGCTGTGAGATCGGTCGAGAAACCTCTGCTGCCGTTATTTTTAACCTGTACGGCCATCAACTGGTGGCCCACCTCACCCACGAAGAGCTGACGCCCCAGCGGGGCATCTACCCTCGTCATTTTGGCCTGATCTTCCCTACCCAAGGGGATTGGCAGGCGCTGGCCGACCGTGCCCTGGAGCGAGCCTTGCCCTTTTATCAGGAGCCGCGTTGGCGCTTTGTTGACACCCCCTTGGAACACGGCACCTTCTTTTTGCAGGATCCCTTCTACAACCTGCTGGAGTTTAAGTACTACCGCAACGCTTCCGCCATTTTTGGGGAGCGGGAGTTGGCCTTGGTCGGGGACAGTGCTTCCCACCGCTCGCGCGAACGATCCCCGGCCCGCTCAAGTGGCATGTAGTGCAAACAGGAGGAACCTTTGGCCACTCAACCCCTGCGTTCTGGCCCCGCGCGCGGCCCTATCTGGCAGATGGATTTCAACGCCGTCCCCCTGCGGGATGAGCAGAACCGAAGGGTTTGGGAGCTGTTGGTATGCGATCCCACCGGCCGGTTTCGCCAAGCGCAGTATTGCAGTAACCAAGAGGTGAATAGCACCTGGGTGGCACGACAGTTGCGGAGCTACCTCGAAGCGGCTCCCCAGCCTCCCTCGGCCATTCGTGTGTTTCGAGCCCGCATGAGTTCCATCCTGCAACGGGCCTGCGATGCGGTTGGGATCCCGATGCTGCCCAGTCGTCGCGTTTACACCCTCAAAGCTTGGATGCGAGAACGGGCAGAGCAGGTTTACCCTCAAGAGACTCAGTTTACCTACAGCCCCGAACCTCCTGTGGATCCGGATCCGCCGGATCCCATCCGTCTGCCGGACAAGTTGCAGGGAGAACGATGGGCCTTCGTGACCTTGCGAGCTGAGGATCTGCGGGAAGCCGACGCCTGGCCGATAGAATTTGGCGAGCTTTTTCCGGTTGCCTGGGACACTTTGACGCCCGACACATTGGCACCAGTGGTGCGGAGCACCCTCATTCCCGGCTTGGTGATTACCTCGCAGCGGGCTTTGCCGATGGCAGCCTGGATGAGCGGTATGGAACCCGCCTACTTGAGTGTGGCAGACGGACGGCTACTGCTCGAGGCGGGCCTCAACGATTGTTATCTGTTTGCACAATTGAGAGATGAAACACTGCGAACAGAGGCAGAAGTCTTTGCCCAGCGCCAGCAGCAGGCCCAGGGGCTCCACTTTCTTGCCATTCAAACCGATCTCAGGGCCCAGTCTTTCGCCGGCTTCTGGCTGATGCAACATCCGCTGTAAGTAGCAGCCGTTACAGCCTGTTTGTAAATTACAGTCATTTCAAACTAGATTGAGACACTCCCCAAACGCTCCGCGCCGCTGCCGCGACCACCCCCAGCTCCTCTCCCAGAGGGAGAGGGGAGTTAGAGACCAATGCGACAGAAATGTTTCATTACCTGCTTAAAAAATGACTACACTACTTGAAATGACTGCGTTTTCGATTCAAACTAGGGCCCTGCATCCGCACCCAAAACCTTGAATGCGCAGGGCCAGAAGGCTTTTCAAGGACTCCGTCCCGCTGGCGCGATCAGTGGCCTAGGCGTCTCACCCTAACTTGAAACCACCATATCGCCAAAGTCGCCAAAGAGAGAAGGGATCCTCACTAGGAAAACACAGCCTCCAGCGCCTGCAAGGTCTTTTTCACCTTGGCCTGGGCTGCCTCCACCTCGGGTTGGTCATAGGCTTTGGCGGCAAAGTCTAGTTGTTCTAAGCTGCGGCCCATCTCCTTAGCCAGGCGCAGCACTTCCCGCTTTTGTTTATCTGGCAGGGTAGCCGCCAGGCCGGTCAAGGTCTTACGAGTGAGTCCCATCGGCCCGTGGATGTAGGAGCGGATCTCCAACCAGTCCTCCGCCTCCACCAGGCTTTGCAGCCGCTCTACCTGTTGCTCCAGTTGTTGCAGCTCTCGGGGCAGGCCAGCAGCCGCTTGCACAGAAAGGGATCCCAGCCACAGCCCCAATGTCAGGATGGCAACCAGCAACACACTCCGCCAGCGACAGATCATCACATACCTCCCACATGCCTGCAACAGGCTTGACTTCTTGGCCATGATTGCCATCAGCTTTTTGGCAATCATTTGGTAATCAAATGAATAGTTTACCCGCTGGCTGCACCTCAGCCCCTTGGCTGCCTCTCGAAGAGCATGCCTCTAACCCCCAAAACCCTGAACTTTGCTGAATTTACTGAGCTTTAGGCGGTTTGGCAAAAGTCATTGAGAGGGATATAGTAGACCAAGTTTCCCCCTGATCCTTGAGTCCACCGCAACGGTTGCCGGGAAGTGAAGGGGGAAAGCGCTCGGGGGGTATTCCTCAGGGCTTTGCGGGATACCGCCTTCCTGCTCAGAGATAGGCAGGATGCGATCGCTTCTTTCCTGAACCATGTTCAGGAGAGTTCAGCGTGAATGTATCAGCACAGCAAATCGGTTAGGCTAGGGATGTAAAAGAATGTAAATGGCACTCTCATGCAACGCATCATCCTCATGACCGGCAAGGGTGGAGTCGGCAAAACCTCGATGGCGGCGGCGACCGGCTGGCGTTGTGCCGAGATTGGCCTGAAAACTTTGGTGCTGAGCACAGATCCGGCCCACTCTTTGGCCGATAGCTTCGATCAGCCCTTGGGCCATGAGCCGGTCGAGGTCAAACCTAACCTTTGGGGGGCGGAGCTGGACGCCCTCAACGAACTGGAGCTGAATTGGGGATCCGTCAAAACCTACATTACCCAGGTGTTGCAGGCGCGAGGGCTAGATGGGGTGCAGGCACAGGAGCTGGCGATTTTGCCAGGGATGGATGAGATCTTTGCCCTAGTGCGGGTGAATCGCCATTACGACGAAGGCAAGTTCGATGTGTTGATCATCGACTCGGCCCCTACAGGCACGGCCCTGCGCCTCTTGAGCCTGCCGGATGTTTCTGGCTGGTACATGCGCAGGTTCTACAAACCCCTGCAGGGGCTGGCGCAAATGCTGCGTCCTATTGCCGAGCCGATTGTGAAGGGGCTGACCGGGATCCCGCTGCCGAATGACCAGGTGCTGGATGCTCCTTATGAGTTCTATCAGAAGATTGAGCGGCTGGAGCGCATCCTCACCAACAACCGCATCACCTCAGTGCGGCTGGTCACTAACCCCGAAAAGATGGTGATCAAAGAATCGCTGCGGGCCCACGCCTACCTCAGCCTTTACGGGGTGGCCACCGATTTGGTGATTGCCAACCGCATCTTGCCCGATGGAGTGGTGGATCCCTACTTTGCCGCCTGGAAGGCAGCCCAACAGAAATATCGCCAGGAAATCCACGAAAACTTTGCCCCCCTGCCGGTCTTCGAGATCCCGCTGTACTCCGAGGAGTTGGTGGGATGGGACGCCCTAGCCCGCCTGAAAAAAGACCTCTGGGGGGATCGCAACCCGGCGGACGTGCTCTATGCCGAGCAAACCCTGAATGTGGTAACCGACAACGGCCAGTACCGGCTGGATCTTTACTTGCCCGGGATCCCGAAAGAGCAGGTGGAATTGACCAAAACCGGGGATGAGCTGAACATCCGCATCGGCAACCACCGCCGCAACTTGGTTCTGCCCCAGACTTTAGCGGCCATGACCCCGGCCCGCGCCAAGATGGAAGAAGACTACCTGCGCATTCATTTTGCTGCTTGAGGCTGTAGCTGCTCTTGGTTGCGTCAGTGTTGAACGGCAACGACGCAGCGACAGCGCAAGATGGCACAATGAGGGTGTTCCCTACTTCTAAAGATGGATCGCCGAGGATCCCTTCTCAGAAGAGGATGAGATCATGCTGTTGCTTCGTATCTTCCTGGTGGCTCTGCTCATCGCTTTGACAGGTTGGTTTTCCCCTCCCGCCAGCGCCCTGCTCAACGACGACCGTTACGATGGCAACATCTTTGCCCTCTACGGGGCCAATGGCGGCATGATCCCCCCCCGCGTTTCCTTGAAGCAGGCGAAAGAGCAAGGGATCCCGGCCCTCCTCGTGTATTACATCGATGACAGTAGCGATTGCAAAAAATACGCCGCCACCATTGCCAACCTGCAGGTTCGCTACGGGCTGGGGGTCTATTTCATCCCCTATTCCGTCGATTCCCTCCTGCCCGGCGACGAGCGCGGCCAATACTACACCGGACAAGTGCCTCAAACCCTCCTCTTCGACCCAGAGGGAAATATCGTCTATCAATCCGTCGGCAACCGCCCCATCACCGAGGTGGAAAACGCTATTCGCGCCCTCTTCAAGTTGGATCCCGTTCCCCCAGGGCTGATCAAAGCCAAACCCTTCAACGAGATCCAAACCGGATTTGCCGGATCCCGTTCTCCCCAAGCCTACCCCCCCACAAAAGCCCAGCCGTGACGGCCAATCCCGATCCCTTTGATCCTCTCGAGGCTCTGCAGGAAAAACTCCAGAGTCTCCAGGCTCGTCTTGCCGACCTCAGAGAATTGGAGCGCATAGCCCAGCTTTCCCCTGAACAATGGGCCGAAATCCAAGCTGAAGCCAGTCAACTGGAGCAACGCCTGCAGGCTTATGTGCTAGAGGTGTTTAATCCTGTCCCCGCTACCTTTTGGCAGGTGGTACGCTTCGGCGGCCTTGGCCTGCTGCTGGGCATTGCCCTGCAGCGCTGGGTGCTGAGCTAGCCAGCACACCCCTTAAGATAAAAAAGCTCTTGGATCCCGGAGCCCTTGCCCATGCGCATGCGACGCCCTAGACCATTTAGTCTTGACCGCAAGACTTCGCGCTTTCTGCCTCTGCTGGGCCTGCTTTTGGCGCTGCTGACCCTCCTGCCCCGTTGTCTGCTGGTTGTCCAACCCGGCTACGAAGCCGTCATCTTCAACCGCCTCACGGGAGTGGAAATGACTCCCCGCCGCGAGGGGATCCATCTGCTGATTCCGGTGCTGCAGTTCCCCACCCTTTACGATGTGCGCACCCAAACCTACAACATGACCAGCCGAAGTGAAGAGCGCAGCGTCAAAGCCGACGATACCCTCACCGCTCTCACTGCCGATGGGCAACGGGTGGATCTGGATGTCTCGGTGCGCTATCGCCTGGATCCGGATCGGGTTCCCGAAATCCATCGCAATGTAGGCCCCGATTACCTGAACAAAATTATTCGCCCCGCCTCCCAAGCCGTGGTGCGCAATGTTATCGCCCGCTATTCGGCCATTGGCGTTTATTCTGAGCAACGAGCTGAAATCCAAGAACAAATTGCCGCTGAGCTCTCTCGCCTAATGCAGCCAGAAGGGCTGGTGCTGCAGAGCTTGCTCTTGCGCAATGTGGAATTTTCCAAAGAGTTTCAGTCGGCCATCGAAGCCAAACAAATTGCCGAGCAAGAGAAGCAAAGAGAAGTGTTTCGCGTAGAGCAGGCTCAACTCATCAAACAACGAATGATTGTCAAAGCCAGCGGTGAGGCCCAAGCCATCGCCCTCAAAGGGGAAGCGCTGCGCAGCAACCCGAACGTCATCCAGCTCGAGTATGTCCGCAACTTGCCCGACGACATCCAAGCCATCGTCAGCGAGCAAAACACCATCCTCAATCTGGGGGACTTTCTCAACAAGTAATCGATTCGAGAGTCCCAAGTTAGGATTGGATCCATCCAGTTCAGGTGCATCCACTCCAAGCCCGTTCTCAACAGACCATCAGCCCCAGCCCCTCTCCCAGAGAAGTGTTGCTGCTGTGCCCCTTAATTTCTTGATGGGCCGTAATTCTCGGCCTTTGCATTCATTTTGCATTCATAGAGAACCCAGCACTCTCCGGTACTCCGGGGGCCAAATACCGGGCCCGACACTCAACTGGCAAGCTGACGTAGGAGCCTGGGGAGTTGACTGGGGCATCCACTCTCCGGAGCATCTGTATCAGACTAAACAGAAAGAGGCTTCCAGGATATCTAGGCTCTGTACAAGTGCTCACAAAGTTCTGGATTGGTGGGAAAAACCCCTTCCCTTTCTTAGAGCAGCTCAGTGTAAAGCCTGATGCTCTTTTTTCTCTGATGGGATTACCGTAGAGGTGTTGCTACTGGGATCCTGCAGTGACCAGCTTTTCCTGTGCCCAACTCGCCAAACTCGAGATGCCCAAGATGCCCGTGACAGTTGGGATCCCTGTCACACCTTCTGCGGATGAGGCGGATGAGACAGAGATCGGTCATCTTTTGATCGTCGATGATCAGCCCAACAGCCGCCTGCTGCTGGGGGATCTGCTGCAGAGCATTGGCTATCGGGTCAGCGAGGCCGAAAGCGGCAATCAAGCCCTGCAAATGTTGAAAACCTTCCAGCCGGATCTGATCTTGCTGGATGTCATGATGCCGGGGTTAGATGGGTTCGAGGTCTGTCGACGCATCAAAGCCAATGACGAGACGCGTTTGATCCCGGTGGTATTGGTTACAGCGGCCAGCGATCGCAAAAATCGCGTGCGCGGTATTGAAGCTGGGGCAGATGATTTCTTGAGCAAGCCCTTTGACGAGTCGGAATTGTTGGCGCGGGTGCGTTCCCTCGTTCGCCAAAAGCACCTCAATGAAGACTTGGATCATGCTGCTCAGGTTCTGTTCGCCATTGCCCGCAGTGTGGAAAGCCGGGATCCCACCACCGGGGATCACTGTGAGCGCCTGGCACAAATGGCCAAGAGCTTCGGCGAGTTTTTGCATCTGCCCCGTCCCCTGATCAAGGTGCTGATGTGGGGAGGTTACCTGCACGACATCGGCAAAGTGGGCATACCCGATGCCATTTTGGGTAAAACAGGCAAGCATACGCCGGAAGAGTGGGAGGTGATGAAATCCCATGTCTTGATCGGGGAGCAAATCTGCCGCCCACTGCGCACCATGAAAGAGGTGTTGCCCCTCATCCGCCACCACCACGAGCGTTGGGATGGCAGCGGTTATCCCGACGGCCTCAAGGGGGAAGAGATCCCCCTGGTGGCCCGCATCTTCCAGATCATCGACATCTACGACGCCCTCACCTCGGAGCGACCTTACAAGCGAGCTTTCACTGCTCAAGAGGCTATAGACATTTTGCGGGAAGAAACAGCCAGAGGGTGGCGGGATCCCCAGTTGGTGGAGTATTTCTTTGAGTTTCTGCGATCGCAGGCGCCAGATTTGGAGTAGGCTGGATAGAGCTTGCTTGTAGTGTATCAGCAGGATAGAGTCTTTTGCCGGGTGCCGATCCGCTGCGTCGTTGTGTAGGCTGTCGCCAGTTGTTTCCTCGCTCACAACTGTGGCGGCTGGTCAGGCAATTTGATTCCCACCAAGTGCTTTTGGATGAGGGTATGGGGCGTTCTGCCTATGTCTGTCGGCGGCTGGAATGTCTGCAAGCAGCCCGGCGCAAGCAACAGATAAACCGAGCCCTCAAGGCACCTGTGCCTGACTCGTTGTTTCAACGGCTGTTGGATTCTCTTGAGCAGGATTGCCAGGGGCATCTCCTCCAAAAGCCTGAGCCTTAGAGGTATTCCCAATGTAGGTAAGATATTCAAAGCGCCTCTTCAGGTTCGCTAAGTTGCGAACCACACGGCAGCCCCTCTCAACTGTCAGAATGGGAGTTGGCTGGAAAACTGAGGCCAAGTGGGATGAACTGCAGAGAGGTTATTCTGGAGGCGCTGTTGACATTTGCTCGTTCTTCCTCGGTTGCTTTACTGGATGTCCCCTGTGGATGTTGCCAGAGCAGCTTCAGACCTGGGTTCCCTTCAGGCCGGATCTCTAGAGGATCGCCAAGCTGCTCTCGATGCGCCGGAGGAAGCCCCCGCAAGCCTGAAAGGTTCGGCTCAACCCAATAACTTGGTTCCCATTTAGTTTGGATAGTAAAACTGACGAGAAGTAAAGGAGCAGAGGCTAGCAGACGAATGACCGATAAAGTTCGAATTTATGATATTGCCCGTGAGATGGGGCGTGACAGTCGGGAGGTGCTGGAGATTTGTGAGCAACTGGGGATCCCTTTCAAAACCCACAGCAGCACCATTTCTCCGGAGCAGGCTGAGTTGGTGCGCAGCAAGCTGGGCGCCCCCCACATTGTGAAACCTCCTCGACCCCGGCCCAAACCCCCATCTGAAAGCCTGCCGCCGGAGCCTCCTGCTGAAGCTAAAGTCGGTGAGCGCCCTCAGCAGAAAGTTCCCGGCACCGCTAGCGCGATCGTCGGCATTCGTCGGCCCACGCCCGTTCAGCAGCAAGCCCCAGTTGGCGAGGCCAAGACGGCTGAAACTCCGCCGGCTGCCAAGCCCTCGCTGTCTCGACCTGAGCGAGTCTCCCCCGAAAAGGGATCGGCTGGTGGTGCTCAGCTCATAGGCCCACCGCGGCGGCAGGTTACCCCTCTTGTCCGCTCGTCTGAGGCCACCCAAAAGCCGGAGACTGTTTCTCAACCGGCAACCCCTCCCACTCCCTCTGAGTCTGCCGCGGCCAAAGCCAGCGGCTCGGAGCCCAGTCCTGTGGCCAAGCGCCCAATCGTACTCTCGCCCCCTCAACGAGCTACCTCCGGGACAAAACCGCCGGCAGAGCGGCCTGAACCGCCGCAAAAAGCTCCCGAGCCCAGTCGCCCCAGCCCCTCAGAAGCACCATCCCCCAGCCACGCCCGCGTTCCTCAGCCTGCGGAAGAAAAAGCTCCTTCTCCTCCACCTGCGCAGCGCCCCCGTCCACAACTGGTGAGCGCACCCGTTCGCCCTGGCACGCGCTCCCCGGCAACCAAAGAAGACAGTGTCAGCAGCAGCAAAGTCGGTGAAGCTCCTCGTCCGCAGCGGCGGATGGAATTGGTGGGGCCCCCTACCCGTCCTGTGGCCAAGCCGGCTCCCCCTGAGCCAGATGCCGCCTCTCCCTTGCCAGAGAGGATCCCTGGGGAACGTCCCAGCCCAGTGTTGGCGGAGGCTCCCGTAAGACCTACCCCACCCAAGGTCAAGCGCAAAACGGAAGAAGAAGAGGACGACGAGCTACAAGCTCTCAGTCGGCGGGCTGCCCGCGTCCAAGCCAAACGCAAACGCAGTCGGAGACGGGGGGAAGGAGATGGAGATGGTTTGGATTTGGATCCCATGACCATCATTTCAGCGGTCAAGCAGGCTGAGCTAAACGCCCTCAAGCCCTTGGCTCGCCCCACCGCCAAGCCTCCTTCCTATCGCCCACCCGCGGCAACGGCTGCTCCCCCTGCCCGCCCCCGCCCTGCTGCCCGTTTGCAGCAGCAACCTACCTCCGCTGAGGCTGGTTCTGCCGATCGCGCTAGCGGGACAGAGCCCTTGCCCGAAGAGAAGGTGTTGCTCTTGGATGGCAGCCTCACCGTTCAGGAATTGGCCCATCGCCTGCGCGTGGCCGAAACTGAGATCATCAAAACCCTCTTTTTCAAGGGGGTGATGGTGACCATCAACCAGGTCTTGGATGAGTCGCTGGCCGAGTCGGTGGCCAAAGAGTTGGGCTACGAGATTCGCCGGCCCAAGGCAGAACCCGAGGCTAAAAAAACCGAAATGCTGGACGTGGAGGACATCGACCATCTGGTCTCGCGTCCGCCGGTGGTAACCATCATGGGCCACGTGGACCACGGCAAAACCACTCTCCTCGATGCCATCCGCGACACCAAAGTGGCGCAGGGAGAGGCTGGCGGGATCACCCAGCGCATCGGTGCCTACCATGTGGATGTGGACTTTGAAGGCCAGAAGCGGCGCATTGTTTTCCTGGATACTCCCGGCCACCAGGCTTTTACCGCCATGCGCGCCCGAGGAGCCCGCGTCACCGACATTGCGGTTTTGGTGGTGGCCGCCGACGATGGGGTACAACCGCAAACTCTGGAAGCGATCAGCCATGCGCGGGCGGCTCAGGTGCCGATCATCGTGGCCATTAACAAGATCGACAAACCCGGCAGCCAGCCAGAGCGCATCAAGCAGCAGTTGGCGGAGCACGGCCTATTGCCAGAGGAGTGGGGTGGCGACACGCCCATGGTGGAGGTGAGCGCTCTCACCCGCCGTAACCTGGATGCTCTGCTGGAGATGATCCTATTGGTGGCCGATGTGGCGGAGCTGCAGGCCAACCCCAATCGTCCCGCTCGCGGCACGGTGATCGAGGCCCACTTGGACAAAGCCCGCGGGCCAGTGGCCACTTTGTTGGTGCAAAACGGCACCCTGCGGGTGGGGGATACCCTGGTGGCCGGGGCCGTTCTGGGTCGGGTCAAGGCGATGATGGACGACCGCGGCCAGCGGTTGCAAGAAGCCGGGCCCTCTTCGGCGGTACAACTGCTAGGCCTGGATGAAGTCCCGGCAGCCGGCGATGAGTTCCAGGTTTACACCGACGAAAAAGAGGCCCGTCGCATTGCCCAAGAGCGGGCGGAGGTGCTGCGGCAAACCCGTCTACAACAGGCGCTGCTGTCTCGTCGCGTGAGCTTGGGTAGCGTTTCCGCCAAAGCCCAAGAAGGCCAGCTCAAGGAGTTGAACTTGATCATCAAGACGGATGTCCAGGGATCCGCCGAGGCCATTCAGACAGCGCTGCGGGATTTGCCCCAAGAGGAAGTCCAGTTGCGGGTTCTGCTGGCGGCTCCTGGCGAGATCACGGAAACCGACGTGGATTTGGCTGCGGCCAGCGACGCCATCATCCTCGGTTTCAACACCACCCTGGCCCCCGGCGCCCGCCAGGCTGCCGATGACAAGGGTGTGGACGTGCGGGAGTACGACATCATCTACAACCTGCTGGACGATCTGCGGGCGGCCATGGAGGGCTTGCTGGAGCCGGAAGAAGTAGAGGAGCCGCTGGGCCAAGCGGAAGTGCGCCTGGTGATCCCCATCGGGCGCGGTGCGGTTGCCGGCAGCTATGTGCTCTCGGGCAAGGTGCAGCGCAATGCTCTGGTGCGAGTTCGCCGCAGAGGGGAGGTAGTTTACGAGGGACGTCTAGACTCCCTGAAGCGCTTCAAGGACGATGTGCGGGAAGTGGCTGCGGGCTTCGAGTGTGGGATCGGCATCGACAAGTTCCAATCCTGGCAGGAAGGCGACATCATCGAGGTGTACCAGATGGTCACCAAGCGGCGGACGCTGGCCTCTGTCTAGCTTCATCAAGGCACTTCAGGTTGGCCTGCCGGTCAGGCCTGTGTTCTCGGGCAGAGGATCCCAGACAGGGAGGGAAAATTTGAGCTGATCGCGTAAGCGGGACGGAGTCCTCAGAGGGGGGAATGGATGCAACAGAGCCAGAGACTGAGCCAGATGCTGTTTGTAACGCTGCGGGAGGATCCCGTTGAGGCCGAGCTGCCCAGCCACAAATTGCTGCTGCGGGGCTGCTTTATCCGGCGGCTCTCCCCAGGGATCTACACCTATCTGCCGCTCCTCTGGCGGGTGCTGCAAAAGATCTCGGAGATTGTCCGGGAGGAGATGAACGCCATCGGCGCTCAGGAGTGTCTTTTGCCCCAGCTGCAGCCGGCAGAGATCTGGCGGGAGTCGGGCCGCTGGGAGGTGTACACCCAGGCGGAAGGGATCATGTTTGCCCTTAAGGATCGCCAGGGACGTGAGCAGGCCCTAGGCCCCACCCATGAGGAGGTGATCACCTTGCTGGCCCGGGATCTCATCCGCTCCTATCGCCAGTTGCCGCAGACGCTCTACCAGATCCAGACCAAGTTCCGGGATGAGATTCGACCCCGCTTTGGCCTGATGCGAGGGCGGGAGTTCATCATGAAAGACGCCTACTCCTTCCATGCCAACGAGGAAAGCCTGCGCCAGACCTACCAGGATATGTACCGAGCCTATAGCCGCATCCTCAGGCGCTGTGGGCTGGAGTTTCGCGTGGTGGATGCTGATGCCGGGGCGATCGGGGGGCCATCGGCGGCCTCGCAGGAGTTTATGGTGCTGGCCTCTGCCGGAGAAGATGAGATTCTCTACACGCCCGATGGCTCCTATGCTGCCAATGTGGAAAAGGCTGTCTCCATCCCGCCGCAGGCTGCAGATTCTCCCTACGGATCTTTTCAGGTGTTGGATACACCGGGGACGGAGACCATTGACAAGCTCGCCGATTTCCTGAAGATTTCCCCCACCCTTATCGTCAAAAACGTCCTCTACCAAGCCCTTTACGACAACGGCCTGCGGGTGGCAGTGCTGCTCAGCATCCGCGGGGATCAAGAAGTCAACGAGGTCAAACTGGCCAACCACCTCAGCCGCTTGGCAGAGCGCTACCAAGCCAACAAGCTGCTCAAGCTCACCTTGGCGGATGCCGAGATCCAAAACAGTTGGCAGGGGGATCCCATCCCGGTGGGCTACATCGCTCCTGATTTGCCGGATAGCTGTTTGGGCCCGCAGAAAAACCTTGCCCCCCAGATCTTACGCTTGGCCGACCAGACGGCAGCTCTGCTGCAGAACTTCGTAACCGGCAGCAACCACGTGGGGCGGCACGTGGTGGGGGCCAACTGGGGCGAGCAATATCCCCTGCCGGAAGTGGTGGATGTGCGCAAAGCGCAAGCGGGGGATCGTTCTGTACTCAACCCCGACCAGATTCTGGAAACGGCCCGTGGCATCGAGATCGGCCATATCTTTCAGCTAGGCCTCAAGTTCTCGCTGCCGATGCGGGCCACTTTTACCGACGAACAGGGATCCGAGCAGCCCCTGTGGATGGGCTGTTATGGCATTGGGGTATCCCGCTTGGCCCAGGCGGCGGTGGAGCAATCCCACGATGCCAGTGGCATCATCTGGCCGGTGGCCATTGCCCCCTATCATGTGGTGGTGGTGGTGCCCAACATCTCCGACGCCGAGCAGATGAGCGTGGCGGAAAAACTGGTGCAAGATCTCGCTGCTGCCGGCATCGAGACCCTCTGGGATGACCGGGACGAGCGGGCCGGCGTCAAGTTCAAGGATGCAGATCTCATCGGGATCCCCTATCGCCTCACCACGGGGCGCAGCCTCAAACAAGGCAAGGTGGAACTCAGCGAGCGGGCCAGCGGCCAAGCCACGGAAATTCCCATTGAAGAAGTGGTGACCACCCTGAAAGAGCGGATTGAAGCAGCCCTAGCTGTGCCAGACTGAGCGTGGTTTCTCCTGAACTCCATGCTGAACATCTCCATTCTTAAAGAAGACGAATCCTATACTTTTCGCTCTTATTTTGAGATGCCCTACGAGCCGGATGAAATCTTGGCTCAGTTTGGCTATCGACTGGAAATTGGGGAGTGGACATGGCCTGTTGCCCCTGCTCCACCTCAAACCCCAGTTCTGAAAGATCGGATCCGACAATTGTTACCTTTGGTTAGCCTCACCAGCGAAACAGCGCGGCGGGAATTGCTGGTGGCTCCTGTGCTGACCGAAGTGGCTCTCCATTGTCGAGTTCCTTTGCGGCTGGAGTATCCCCTGATGGTCAACAATTGGTTGAAGGGCAGCCTCGATTATCTGTTGCGAGGGAAGAACATCCTGCTGGTGGTTGAAGCCAAAAAGGACGATCTAACGCGAGCCTTTGTGCAAATGGCTGTAGAAATGATTGCCCTGGCGAAGGTGGAGCAGCAGGCTCAGATCTACGGTGCAGTGACGATGGGGTCTATCTGGCAGTTCGGACAAATTCTTGCCCATCAGCAGATGATCAAACAAGACTTAACGCTGTATCGGGTACCTGAGGAGCTGGAAACCATTGCCGGCATTCTCACTGCCATGGTCAGCAACCCTAGCCAATCGTGAATTAAAAGCGTGAATTAAAAGTAAGTCATGGATCGAAAAACAGTCTGGTTTGCCCTAAAATTGATGCTGGCTGCTGCCGGGATCAGCACAGCCATCAAGTATGGTGGCCCTTACTTGGCCTTGCCGGAGCAAATGCCAGTGGTGGTCGTGATGATCGTTTTGCCCACCTTGATCGTGGCCGGGATCCTGTGGCGCTGGCAAATGCAGTCTCCTCTATCCAAAACTCCCCTACAAGCCGGCAAGGGATCCCTGGGAATTGAAGATGATAGAGCCTTCACCCCCAGCCCTTCTCCCAGGGGAGAGAGGGAAGTCTGAACTGCTGGACATGGAAGGCTGCCCAGATCCCTTGATGGGTGGGGGGAAGGCTATCGGGATGGATTGGGATCCCTTGAACCCCTACTGCTGGGTAAGGCGCAGGGTTACCGTTGGGCTGGTTTGGTTGCCGGAAGTGGCCGTGAGATTCACCTGATACACCGTGCCAGAGGCCGGAATGGGAGGCCGAACGGTGATGGTGAAACGGCCCTGGGCATCTGCCTGCACCGTTTGGTTGGTCACGGTCTGTTGGGCGCTGATGATGCCCCCCAGAGAGGTCGAAGCCGTTACATTCACCCGCACCGAAGCATTGGGAGCTGTAGTGCCCTGCAGCGTAAACGAAGAACCGGAAACCCGATCCCCATCCCGCAGGTTGGTGATCTGAGGCAAGAGGGGGCCGGGGGCGCTGACCGTGGCGGAAACCTCTTGGGTGGTCAGCCGCTGGATGCCCCCGGTGGCCCCTTCGATCAGGCGGGCCGGTTGTTCGGCGGTCATGAAGCGCACTTGGCCGCCATTTTCCAAGCGGGCGACGACGATCCCTTCCCGGGTGGTATCTTTCGCCTCGATTAGGGCGTTCACTACATAGGTGCCGCTGGAAACTTCCTGAGCCGGCAAGGTTTGCACTTGCCGTCCATCTTGGATGAGGTAAACCGTCACCCGGCTGGAAGGGGTACCTTTGACGGTGACCAACAGGATTTCTCCCGCTGCCAAAGGGCGACTGCCGGCATTGTGATCCACTAAGTCGATGGAAGCGCGGACAGGGCTGCCCACAGTGAAGCTCCAAGTCACGCGGCGGGTCACCCCCTGGGTATTGGTGAACTCCAGCAAGACTTCCCGACGCCCCGGCGGCAGAGGTTGGGCAGGGCGATAGGTGAAGAAATCTCGGGTGATCACCGACTGGGACGTGACATCTTGACCATCCACAAAAACCCTCACCGTTTCCGGGCGCACGCTGACGCCATCTTGGCTGCGGAAAGAAGCCGAGATTGGGGAGGTAGGTTCAACATTGGTGGCCGCTTGAGCTGGGCTGGGATCCGTAATTTGCTGAGCCCTTGCAGGCAAGCTCGACAACCCCACAACCGCAGCACCGATCACCAAGGCCCGGGGAAACCAGGAATACAAGTTATCGCTCATGAGACCATCCAAGAAAAAGATAGAGTACAGACAGACTACACAGGCAACAAGCCCAGAGAAAGGCTAAACAGAGTCCGGCAGAACATCGGCCTCGATATCCTGTTCGCATCCTGTCACAGGGGATGGCCCCTGTCGATACGCCTAAACCTCTGATCGGCTCTCCAATAGACTCAATCCCAGCGTCAAAACCGGGCAAAGTCAACTGCCATCTGCCGTGCCGGATCCCATGTCCATCCTGGCAAAGGCCAGAAGATGACTGTAGGTGAGGATGTAAGGGATCCCTTTGAAGGATTTGACTTAACTTGTGTTCGATGGGTAATCGATGGGTATCAGCTCATCTCAATTCACAAAAATAGCCCCTGTCGCTTGCAGATCGAGGCAATGATCGCCGGAGACATCGTTGACCAGGCGCACTTCTACAGTGATCACGTTGAAAGAATCCACGCTCACCTGGTAGCCCACAGGAGCCAACATCGGCGTGTTGATGGCCATGCAATTGGGGATCAACAGGTTGCTCAGGCGCAACGTTTCGCCTGCAGGCAGTTCCGAGACTTTCTGGCGGGGATCGGTAAAGCCGTATTCCAAAGGCAGACCGGTGCGATTGCGGATCACCAGCTCGGCAGGTAGGTTGGGGTTAAAGCGGGCTACCGGGCGATCGAAGACCAATTGATCGACACCCACCGGTAAGCGCGGCAACGGCACTGTCTGAAAGGTAGGCTGAGCGGCAACCCAGAGGGATCCCTGCAACAACCCTCCGCCAACCCAGCCGCCCAGCAGAGTCGCCAACGTCAAAACCATTCTTTTGCTCCGTTCTGCATAGCTCATGGCTTTCGCCTCAGGATGTGCTTCCAGACTGGTGGGAGTTGGATCCCTTGCCTGCTTGTATTGTTCCCAAAAACGGCTGGCCGGGCCAGATGGCTGCTGTTTTTTCCAGGGTATGCCCCAACCAGCTAAGATCCCGTGGGGGGGAAGTTAAGTTAGAGTTGGCAATGCAAAGGGAGGCATGGCCATGCCAGCAGAACCGAAAAAGTCGGAGAAAAACTTCTCGTGGAAGGGCAGTGCCGACGCGGGCCGGGCGCTGACGATTTTGGCTGCCGTGGGAGCCGCGGTGATTTTACTGGCGGGGTTCCTACAGTAGGCAAACAGTAGGCAAAGCTGTTTGTGTCTGCAGCCGGCACAAGCACCTCAGCACGGCGGCGGAAGCCAAAGTTTCTTCTTCAAGGCGATTTCAAGGCGATGGTGGCAGCCTGCTCGACTTCCAACTTGCCTTCAAGGATCATCCCCGCCATGGTTGAAGATGTCCTCAAGGCAAAGGTGTTGTCTGCGGGGCAGGAAGCCGCCCTCGACTGCGTTCTCCGCCATGGCTGCCCTACAGAAAGAAGCAGATCCGGATGCTTTGGAAGTCCTGCTGATTGGTTGATGCGAGGTTCGCTACGCCTGTCCGGGTCACGCCGCTGGGCAGCAGGCTCAACAGGGAAAAAAGCCCAGCAGAGAAGGGATCCCTGCTGAGCCCCTTGAAAGCGCCGAGGAAGGGGTAAAGTGCCCTCAGCCCAGCAGCCGGCGGGCAGTGTTGACCACGTTTTCCACCGTGAAGCCGAACTTCTCCATGCACACCGGGCCGGGGGCAGAGGCGCCAAAGCGGTCGATGCCAATGGCCACCCCCTCAAACCCCAGGTACTTGTGCCAGCCGAAGGTGGAACCTGCCTCGACGGAGACGCGCTTGGTGACGTTGGGGGGCAGAACGGAATCGCGGTAGCTCTGGGGCTGGGCCTCAAACAGCTCCATACAGGGCATAGAGACCACCCGCACCGCCCGGCCTTCCTGCTTTAGTTGGGCGGCAGCTTTCACTGCCAGCTCCAGTTCAGAGCCGGTGGCGATCAAGATCAGCTCTGGATTGGGGGCATCCACCACCACATAGGCCCCTTTGGCTACGCCTTCAATGGAGGTGCCTTCCACCGGGTTGACCGCCTGCCGGGTGAACACCAGCACAGAAGGGGTGGTCTTGGCTTCTAGGGCCACCTGGTAGGATCCCACCGTTTCGCGGGCATCTGCCGGGCGCAGCACATAGAGATTGGGAATGGCCCGCAGGGAGGCCAAAGTTTCCACCGGCTGGTGAGTGGGGCCATCTTCCCCCAAGGCGACGGAGTCGTGGGTCATGACGTGCAGCACCCGCACCTGCGAGAGGGCGGACAGGCGGATGGCAGGCCGCATGTAGTCTGTGAAGATCAAAAAGGTGGCGTCGTAAGGGATGAGGCCTCCATGAAGCGCCATGCCGTTGGCAATGGCTCCCATGCCGTGTTCCCGCACCCCAAAGCGGAAGTTACGCCCCTCGTAAGAGCCGGCCTGAAACTCTGGGATCCCCTTTAGATAAGTCATGTTGGAGTGGGCGAGATCTGCGGATCCCCCCAGCAGTTCCGGCACGGCCTTGGCCAAGGCATTCAGACAAAACTTGGAGAGGTTACGGGTAGACTCTCTGCCGGTTTCGGCAATGGGGGCCAGCGCTTCTTTCCAGCCCACCGGCAGCTCCCCGGCCATGATGCGCTTGAACTCGGCGGCCTCTTCGGGGTAAGCCTTCTCGTAGGCGGCGAAGCGCTCGTTCCACTCCGCTTCGGCTTTGGCCCCTTTCTCGATGGCCTGGCGGAAGTGGGCCAGCACCTCGTCGGGAATGTAAAACTCCGGCTCCAGCGGCCAGCCCAGGTTTTGTTTGGTGAGCTTCACCTCTTCCGGCCCCAGGGGTGCCCCATGGACGCTCTCGCTGCCGGCCTTGTTGGGGGATCCGTAGCCGATGGTGGTCTCGACAATAATCAAGGACGGCTTGTTGGTGACTTCCTTGGCTTTCTGGATGGCCTCGGCGATCCCTTTCAAGTCGTGGTTGCCATCCTCTACTTTTTGCACATGCCAGCCGTAGGCTTCATAGCGTTTGCCCACATCTTCCGTAAAGGCGATTTCCGTTCTGCCGTCGATGGAGATGTGGTTGCTGTCGTAAAGCATGATCAGCTTGCCCAGTTGCAGGTGGCCGGCCAGAGAAGCTGCTTCAGAAGCCACCCCTTCCATGTTGCAGCCATCGCCCAAGATCACGTAAGTGTAGTGATCCACAATGGTGTAACCGGGCTTGTTGAAGCGGGCGGCCAGATGGGCCTCGGCAATGGCCAACCCTACCGCATTGCCCACCCCTTGCCCCAGCGGGCCGGTGGTCACCTCCACCCCCGGAGTTTCAAAGTTTTCCGGGTGGCCGGGGGTTTTGGAGCCCCACTGGCGGAACTGCTTAATGTCCTCCAGGCTTACATCGAAGCCGGTTAGGTGCAGCAGCGCGTACTGCAGCATGCAGCCATGCCCCGCCGAGAGCACAAAGCGATCCCGATCCACCCACTTGGGGTTGCGGGGGTTGAACTTCATGAACTGCTGCCACAACACATAGGCCATGGGTGCTGCTCCCATCGGCAGGCCAGGGTGGCCGGAGTTGGCCTTCTGAACAGCATCCACCGCCAAAAAGCGAATCGTATTGATGGCAAGTTGTTCCAGAGAGGGAGGAGCAGCAACAACCATGTGGGATCCCTATCGCTCGACATTTGCTTTCCAGTATGCCGCGTTTTGGGTCTTGCTTCCGAGGCGCTAGGGATCAATTGGGCCGGGAAATTGGCTTTGTCCAAATTCCAACGGGGCCAAATGGCAGGCTAAGCTGAGTGATACCGTCGCTGCTGTTTTGTGTTGGAGCACTTCTTTGACCGTTGTTTCTTCTTCTCCTGGCGGCAAACCCTCCTGGCTGCGGGCCAAGGCCCCTCAACGGGTGGGATCCGTCAAACAACTGCTGCGGGACTTGGGCCTAAACACGGTTTGCGAAGAAGCTTCCTGTCCCAACTTGGGGGAGTGCTTCGCCAACGGCACCGCCACCTTTTTGATCATGGGCCCGGCCTGTACCCGCGCCTGCCCCTACTGTGATATCGACTTCACCAAACGCCCTCTGCCCCTGGATGCCACTGAACCCCTGCGGGTGGCAGAAGCAGTGGAACGCTTGGGATTGCGCCATGCGGTGATTACGTCGGTGAATCGGGACGACCTGCCCGATGGGGGAGCCAGCCAGTTTGTGGCCTGCATTGCGGAAATCCGCCGCCGCATGCCCCAGACCACCATCGAGGTCTTGATCCCAGACCTATGTGGTAACTGGCAGGCGCTGCAGCAGATCTTGGCCGCCCGACCGACGGTGCTCAACCACAATACCGAAACGGTGCCCCGCCTCTATCGCCGTGTACGCCCGCAAGGGAACTACGAGCGCTCCCTCAAACTGTTGGAGTTGGCACGGCAATGGGATCCCGGCCTGTACACCAAGTCGGGGGTGATGTTGGGTCTGGGAGAGACAGCCGAGGAGATCTTGCAGGTGATGCGGGATCTGCGCCGGGTGGGTTGTGACATCCTCACGCTCGGCCAATACCTGGCGCCCAGCCCCAAACACCTGCCGGTGGAGCGCTACGTTCCCCCCGAAGAGTTCGACCATTGGCGACGGGTGGGAGAGGAACTGGGCTTTTTGCAGGTGGTGTCTTCGCCCCTAACCCGCAGCTCCTACCATGCCGAGGCTGTGCAAGAGTTGATGCAGCGCTTTCCCAGGAGGAGCTCCTGAGCGCTGGGGCCTCGCCGGCTGCCCGACCTTGTGGGTTGCGCGAGAGGAGAACCCTACTCTGAGATTGGCTCAAGGCCGGGTTTCAGGGCGGCTACAACGTCAGGGATCCCACCTTGTGCTCTATGAGCTGCGCCAGATCTTGCAGGAAGGCCGCTGCATGGGCGCCGTAGATGACACGGTGATCGCAGGTGAGGTTCACCTGCATTTGGGAACGGATGGCAATCGCTTTTTCCGGCGTCGCCACCACCGTGGGGCGAGAAGCGCCGATGGCCAAAATGGCCCCTTGGCCAGGCGGCAAAATGGCATCGAAGCGATCCACCCCAAACATGCCCAGGTTGGAGAGGGTGAAGGTGCCGCTGGTGTACTCCTCTGGCTGCAGTTGCTTACGCCGCGCCCGCTCCACCAGATCCTTCCAACGGCGGGAGATCTCATACAGATCCAGCCGGTTGGCTTGCTTTAGGACAGGGGTGATCAGCCCGCCATCCTCCATGGCCACGGCCACGGCGATGTTGATATCCGATTTGTAATGGATGCCGTTTTCTGTGTAGCTGGCATTCAAAAGGGGATGCTTCTCCAGGGTCAGGGCCACCGCTTTGACCAAAAGGGCCGTCAGGGTCACCCCCTTAGGCTTTACCTGTTGGTACAGCTGATCCAAGTTGTCGGTGGTGATGGTGTAGCCGACGTGGAACACTGGCACGCCCAGGCTGGCGTTCATGTTGCGCACCACCGCCGCTTGTAGGGTGCTGAGGGGAACTGTCTCTCCCAAGGGGACAGCCGCAGGAGTTGGGGACGTAGGGGCTGGGGCAGAGGGGGCAGCCACTGCAGGAGCGGAAAGGGCCGCAGCTCGCTCCACGTCTTCAGCGACGATGCGACCGTTGGGGCCAGAGCCGCGCACGGTGCGCAGATCGATCCCCAGGCTCTCCGCCAGTTTTTTCGCCCGTGGAGAAGCCACGATCCGCTGGGATCCCGATCCATTTTGGGGAGCGGGGGTGGGAGCAGGAGCAGGACTGGCCGATGGAGCCGCGGGAGGGGGTGCCACAGGGGCAGCTCCGGCAGAGAGGGCCTTGGCTTTTTCCTGGGCCTGGGCCACTTCCGCTTCGCTTTCGGCAATCAGGGCAATGGGGGCGCCCACCGGGGCTGATTCCCCTGCCGGCACCAGGATACTGGCCAGGATGCCGCTGTGGAAGGACTCCACGTCCATGTCCGCTTTGTCCGACTCCACCACCAGGATGTTCTCTCCCTTCTCCACGCGGTCGCCGGGTTTCTTAAGCCAGGTGACGATCTTGCCCGTTTCCATGGTGGAGCTGAGGGCCGGCATGGAGAGTTCGTGGATCATCGATGGGGATGGGAACACAGCAGAAGAGATTGTAACTCAGGAGACGGGATCCCCGCGCACGTCCCTGGGCCGGCTTTGGGCTCACCGGGCGCCAGCCGCTTCTGCTTCGGCCACCACCAGCAGGGTTTTCAACAGGGAATCGGGGTTGAGGCTGATGGAATCGATCCCCGCCTGCACCAGGAAGCGGGCGAAGTCGGGGTAGTCGCTGGGGGCCTGCCCGCAGATGCCGATCTTGCGGCCATGGCTTTTCACCGTCTGGATCACCTGGGCGATCATCCGCCTGACGGCCTCGTGGCGCTCGTCAAAAAGGTGGGCCACCAGGGCTGAGTCGCGGTCTAACCCCAGGGTGAGCTGGGTGAGGTCGTTGGAGCCGATGGAGAAGCCGTCGAAGATCTGGCAGAACTCGTCGGCCAGGATAACATTGCTGGGCAATTCGCACATCACGTACACCTGCAGGCCGTTTTCTCCCCGCACCAGGCCGTGGCGGGCCATCTCCTCCAGCACCTTGTGCCCCTCTTCCGGCGTGCGGCAGAAGGGGATCATCAAGATCACGTTGGTCAGGCCCATCTCATCCCGCACCCGTTTCATGGCCCGACACTCCAAGGCAAAGCCCTCACGGTAGCAGGGATCCGTGTAGCGGGAAGCCCCCCGCCAGCCGATCATCGGGTTTTCCTCGTGGGGCTCGTATCGGGATCCCCCCAACAGGTGGGCATATTCATTGCTTTTGAAATCCGACAGCCGCACGATCACCGGCTTGGGGTAAAAGGCGGCAGCAATGGTGGCCACCCCCTGGGCCAGCTTGTCCACAAAGTACTCCGGCTTGTCGGCATACTGGGCGGTCAGCTCCGCCAGGCGCGGCTCCTCTTTCACCGCCTGCTCGTAGTTGAGCAAAGCCAGCGGGTGGACCTGAATGTGGTTGGCAATGATGAACTCCAGCCGCGCCAGCCCCACGCCATCGCAAGGGATCCCGCTGAGGCCGAAGGCTTTTTCTGGGTTGCCCACATTCATCATCAGCTGGGTGCGGGGACGGGGCAGCTCCTCCAGCGGGATCTCCGTCACCTCATAGGGCAACAGGCCCGGGTAGACCCGCCCTTCTTCCCCTTCAGCGCAGGAGACGGTGATGGGCTCGCCGGAACGGAGCACCTGCGTGGCGTTGCCGCAGCCAACAATGGCCGGGATCCCCAGCTCGCGGGCGATGATGGCCGCATGGCAAGTTCTGCCCCCCTGGTTGGTGACGATGGCGCTGGCCTTTTTCATGATTGGCTCCCAGTCGGGATCCGTTTTTTCGGTCACCAGCACCTCGCCGGCCTGAAACTGATCCGAGCGGCGCACATCCAAAATGACGCGGGCTGTGCCCTGGCCAATGGCCTCGCCTACGGCCCGTCCCCGCACCAGAGGCTCGGGCTGCGCCCCAGGCTGGGTGAAGCGATAGGTGGTCAGCTGGTTGGCCCCTTTTTGCGACTGCACCGTTTCGGGGCGGGCCTGGACGATAAACAGCTCGCCGGTGATCCCATCTTTGGCCCACTCGATGTCCATGGGGGTGAAGCGGCCCCGCAGCGCCGAGTAGTGCTCTTCGATCAGGCAGGCCCAGCGAGCCAGCTCCAGGACTTCCTCGTCCTTGAGGGCATATTGCCGGCGCAGGCTTTCGGGGACGGCCACGTTTTTGGTGGAACGGGATCCCCCCTCGTCGTAGACCAGCTTCAGGGCCTTGCTGCCCAGCTTGCGGGAGAGGATGGGGCGCAGTCCCTGCTTGAGGGTGGGTTTGAAGACCACGTACTCATCGGGGTTGACGATCCCTTGCACCACGTTTTCCCCCAGGCCGTAGGCGGCGGTGATCAGCACCGCATCTTTAAAGCCGGTTTCTGGGTCGATGGAGAACATCACCCCCGAGCAAGCCAGATCCGAGCGCACCATCTTCTGCACCCCCACCGAGAGGGCTACTTGAAAATGGTCAAAGCCCTTGATCTGGCGGTAGGAGATGGCCCGGTCGGTAAACAAGCTGGCAAAACAGTGGTGACAGGCATTGAGCACTGCCCGCACTCCACGCACGTTCAGGTAGGTCTCCTGCTGGCCGGCAAAGCTGGCATCCGGCAAGTCTTCTGCCGTGGCACTGGAGCGCACCGCCACATCGGTGTCGGGGCCGTAGCGCTCGCACAGCTTTTGGTAGGCTTCGGCGATGGCCTGCTCTAGCTGAGGGGGGAAGGGAGTTTGCAAGATCAAGGTGCGGGCAGCCTTGCCCCGCTCGCGCAAATTTTGGACATTCTCAATGTCTAAGTCTTTGAAAATCTCCTGCAACTTCTCCTCTAGGCCCGCAGAGGCGATGAACTGGCGATACGCATGGGCGGTGGTGGCAAATCCTGTCGGCACCTGGATCCCCTTTGAGGTGAGCTGCTGCAGCATTTCTCCCAAGGAGGCGTTTTTCCCGCCCACCTGGGCAACGTCCCGCAGCCCCACCTCCGTCAGGGGCAAGACCAAAGGCGGCTCTGAGCCAAGCTGGGGTTGAGAGGGTTGCTGAAGCTGGGATCCCCTGGTTGCTCCATCCGACATGCCTTACCTCCTTCTTAGATCCATTGAGCCAACGCCAATTGCTGGGGTGTGCTGTGTTGTCGGCTTGGGATCGCTCCCGGCTCTCCTATGCCAACACTCGGCCCAACTCATTCTTGGTGGGCCATAACCTCACTCTAGTCAGGATTTTCTGCCCCTTAAAATTGCCCAGGGATCCCCCCAAGAAGGCTTAGAAGGCGATGAGACAAGGCAGATCCCCCCACCACCTGCCTGCGGAAGTTGCTGCAAATCTTCGACCTTTTTTACTCAGTGCAAAAGTAGCCGGGCTGCCACAATGGTCAAAGAAGGCAATTTGGGCAACAACGGCATGGAGGGCCACAAGGAGGCTGCAGCAGACATTCGCCAGATCAGGGTGACGGAAAAACAGCAGGGCTTGCGGCTGGATCGAGGATTGGCAGAGCAACTGCCGGAGCTGTCGCGGTCGCGCCTGCAGCAGCTTATCCGCCAGGGCCAGGTTTGGCTCAATGGGCAGCCCTGCCGGGATAAGGATCGCGCCTTGCAAGCTGGGGATGAAGTCGAGGTGCGGATCCCGCCAGCCACCCCGACTGCCCTGCAGCCGGAGCCGATCCCCTTGGACATTCTTTACGAAGATGACGATTTGCTTGTGATCAACAAGCACCGCGGTTTGGTGGTGCACCCCGCCCCCGGCCACGCCAGTGGCACCCTGGTGCACGCCCTGCTGGCCCATTGCCCCCATCTTTCAGGCATCAACGGCGAGCTGCGTCCAGGTATTGTCCATCGCCTTGACAAAGACACCACTGGTGCCCTGGTGATTGCCAAACACGATCAGGCCCACCAGCACCTACAAGCCCAGATCCAGGCCAAAACCGCCCGGCGCATCTACTTGGGGGTGGTGTTTGGCCGGCCGGCCCAAAGCCAAGGCACCGTCTCTGCCCCCATTGGGAGGCACCCGGTGGATCGGCAGAAAATGGCCGTCCTGACCCCTGGCCAAGGGCGAGTGGCGGTAACCCACTGGCAAGTGTTGGAGCGGCTGGGCAACTACACCCTGATGCAGTTTGAGCTGGAGACCGGGCGCACCCATCAAATTCGGGTGCATGCTGCCCACATGCGCCTACCCATTGTCGGGGATCCCCTCTACACCCAGAGCAAAACCAGCCCTGTTAAGCTGGGCGGCCAAGCTCTCCATGCCTGGAAGCTCTCCTTTGTTCACCCGCGCACAGGCCAGCCGCTGCAGTTTACCGCTCCCCTGCCGGAAGAGTTTGAGCGGCTCTTGCGGCAGTTGCGCAGCCAGGCGGGCTAGGCAGCCTCTGGGGTTTCCCCCTTGCTTTGCCTGGTCATTGCAAACGGCTGTGGAACAGCTGGTTGGTTGATCCCCAGCTCCCCTCGCCCGCAAGGGGTGAGGGTCAGCGGCGAAGGGTCTTCATCTTGTTTGAAACGAGTATGCCCAGTTGTCCCCACACCCGTGGGGGTGAGCGGCAGAGCATGCCTCTAACCCCCAAAACCCTGAACTTTGCTGAATTTACTGAGCTTTAGGCGGTTTGGCAAAAGTCATTGAGAGGGATATAGTAGACCAAGTTTCCCCCTGATCCTTGAGTCCACCGCAACGGTTGCCGGGAAGTGAAGGGGGAAAGCGCTCGGGGGGTATTCCTCAGGGCTTTGCGGGATACCGCCTTCCTGCTCAGAGATAGGCAGGATGCGATCGCTTCTTTCCTGAACCATGTTCAGGAGAGTTCAGCGTGAATGTATCAGAATTAAGACAATCTCATGTCTACCGGGATCCCTGAATGGGATGGGTAACACTGAAACTAGGTCGCAGAAGCGGCGCGTAGCGCAATCTCAAGGAGCCGAACATGAGCAAGAGCTTGCTGGAGCAATTGCGACAGATGACTGTCGTGGTGGCTGATACGGGGGATATCAACGCCATCGAGAGCTTTAAGCCGCAGGATGCCACCACCAATCCCTCATTGATCACGGCTGCAGCCCAAATGCCTCAGTATCAGGGCATTGTCGATGAAACCTTGCTCAAGGCCCGCCAAGAACTGGGATCCAAAGCCGACATCAAAACCGTGGTGGCCCACGCCATCGATCAACTGGCCGTGGCCTTTGGCGTGCGCATTTTGTCCATCATTCCTGGCCGGGTCTCGACGGAGGTGGATGCCCGCCTCTCTTACGACACAGAAGCCACAGTTGCCAAAGCCCGCCATTTGATCGAGCTCTACAAGGCGGCAGGAGCGGATCCCAAGCGGGTGCTGATTAAAATTGCCTCGACTTGGGAAGGGATCCGAGCTGCCGAGATCCTGGAAAAAGAAGGGATCCATTGCAACCTCACCCTGTTGTTTGGCTTGCACCAAGCCATAGCCTGCGCCGAAGCGGGGGTGAAGCTGATCTCGCCCTTTGTGGGCCGCATCTTGGATTGGTATAAGAAACACACGGGCCGGGAGAGCTATCCCCCTGCCGAAGATCCGGGGGTGCAATCGGTAACCCAGATTTACAACTATCTGCGCAAATACGACTATCCGACCGAGGTGATGGGGGCCAGCTTCCGCAACATCGGGGAGATCATCGAGTTGGCCGGCTGTGATCTCCTGACCATCTCGCCCGCCTTGCTGGCGGAGCTGCAGAACACCGAGGGTTACCTGGAGCGCAAACTGGATCCGGAAAAAGCCAAGAAAATGGACATCCCGCGCCTGGTGATGGATCGAGCTACCTTCGACCAGATGCACCGGGAAAACCGCATGGCCTCAGAAAAGCTGGAAGAAGGGATCCAGGGCTTCTCCAAAGCGCTGGAGGTGCTGGAAAAACTGCTCACCGAGCGGCTGCAGAAGCTGGAGGGTGCCAAGGAAACCATTACCCACGCCGCCCAGGATGTCTTCCGCCTCTACGACCTGGATGGGGATGGCTTCATCACCCGCGAGGAGTGGATGGGGGCAGATCGCGTTTTCGATGCCCTGGATACCAACCAAGATGGCAAAATTACCCCTGAGGAAATGTTGGTCGGCCTAGGGGCGGCGGTCTATCTGAAGAATTAGCCGCTGGCAGCCGGCCTGGGAAAACCTCAAGGTCTATGGGCAAGAACTTTCGCCACATCGGAGATGGGGTGGCCGCCCTGGAGGCACAAGCCCGCCTGTGGATTGCCCAGCGGCTGCAAGGGATCCCTTACGATCCGCCGCCGGGGCCAGCAGCCAGGCAGGTGCTGCATTGGATCGAGACGGATCTGCTGCCGCGCCTGCAGCAAACCCCTCAGGAGCTGGAGAACCTGCTGCATGGGCTAGGGGGCGGCTATGTGCCCAGCGGCCCTTCCGGCGCCCCCACCCGAGGCCGAGTGGACGTGTTGCCCACGGGGCGCAACTTTTACTCGGTGGACATTCGCGCCATCCCCACCCCCACCGCCTGGCAGGTCGGCTCACTGGCCGCCGAGCGGCTGGTGGAGCGCTACGTGCAAGAGCAGGGGGAATATCCCCGTCGCCTGGGCCTATCCGTTTGGGGCACTTCAACTCTAAGAACTGGCGGCGACGATTGGGCCGAGGCCCTGGCGCTCTTGGGGGTCAAACCCCGCTGGGATGGAGGACGGGTGGTGGACATCGAGATCCTGCCTGTAGCGGTTTTGGGCCGCCCCCGTGTGGATGTAACCTTGCGCATTTCTGGCTTCTTTCGCGATGCCTTTCCCAATCTGATTGCCCTGTTTGACCGGGCCGTGCAGGCCGTGGCTGACCTGGAGGAGCCAGAAGCCGACAATCCCCTGCGGGCCCACGTGCTGGCCGATACCCAGTACTGGCAGGAGCAAGGGATCCCAACGCAAGCAGCGGCGGAGCGGGCGCGGCTGCGCATCTTCGGTTCCAAGCCAGGGGCCTACGGGGCCGGCCTACAGGGGCTGATCGAGGCGCAAAACTGGGAAACAGAAGCGGATCTGGCCCGCGCCTACCTCAACTGGAGCAGCTACGCCTACCGGGCCGATGGCGAGGGAGAGCCGGCCCCCGAAGCCCTGCGGCGGCAATTGGCCCACCTGCAAATTGTGCTCCACAACCAAGACAACCGCGAGCACGACCTGCTGGACTCCGATGACTACTACCAGTTTCAAGGGGGGATGGTGGCGGCAGTGCGAACGCTCCAGGGCCGCAACCCGCGGATTTACTTCGGGGATCACGCCCGTCCCCACAACCCTAAGATCCGCACCCTGGCCGAAGAAATTGACCGCGTCTATCGCGCCCGCGTGATCAACCCCAAGTGGATTGCCGGCGTGATGCGCCACGGCTACAAGGGCGCCTTCGAGATGGCTGCCACCCTGGACTACCTCTTTGCCTACGACGTCACCACCCATGCTGTGCCGGATTTCATGTACGCCGGCCTGGCCCGCGCCTACCTATTGGATCCCCAAGTCCAGCAGTTCCTGCGATCCCGCAACCCCTGGGCGCTGCGGGACATGAGCGAGCGGCTGCTGGAAGCCCACCAGCGGGGCTACTGGCAAGAGCAGGCCCTGGAATTGCTGCCTCAGATCGAAGCCCTGATGCTGGAGATGGAAGCCTACCTGGAATCCCGCTCTCCCGTGGCGAGAGAAGGTTAAGTTCTGCTAAGATTTTTTCATCCAAACCAGTTGTGGAGGGATCCCAGGCCATGAGCAAAGCCGAGCTGTTGCGGGAGATTCTGGGGCCGCTGCTGGAAGACTACCGCTACTGGTTTGAGCGTTCTCGCCGCTTTTTGCAGGAAGAGACCCTGGAATTGATCAGCCCAGAGGAGCAACAGTCCTTGCTGGAACAGGTTCTGGCCGCTCAAGCGGAGCTACAGGTGGCCGAAGCGCTTTATCAGGCGTCCGATCAAGAGGTTGGCATCGACCCTGGGCTGATGGCAAAATGGCATCGCCTGCTGATGAAATGTGCCGAATTGGGCCGTCGATTTCGCCAGATTCACCCCTCCTCTGACCTGTGATGCTGCAGATTCTCTACCTCATCGCTTTTGTGGCCATTGCCTTTTTGGCCCTGCGCAACTTGGTTGCCAATGTCATCACGTTGGGCGTGGAAGAGCGCAAGACCTCTCCCCGTCGCGCCCGCCAGCGGATCCCTCACCCAGAGCTGCTGGATGAAGATGGCAACCTCACTGAAGAGCCTCTGCTGGTGATTCGCTCGGCCAGCTTGGAAGAAGCCCGCAGCCGTTTGGAAGATCTCTATTCCGGCTCGCCGGACGAAGACTAGGGGAGTTTCTTGGGCTTCCTCTCTTGGAGGGGCTGCAGTAGCCTGGAAAGGTGCCGTGCGCCATCTGCCCAAGCGTCTGGTGGGCAAGTCAACCGAGATGGGATCCGACTTCAACGTGGAAGCCGTACTGGAAGCGGTGCTCAGCAAGCTGAAGGTTTTGGCGGAAACGGGACAAACCTTTGGCCAGCCGATCACCATTGGCGAGACGATCATCGTCCCCTACATGTCCCTACATTTCGGCTTGGGTGGGGGAGGGGGCAACTTCGGCAAAACTGCTTCTGGCTTTCGCGGCAACGGCGGGGATCCGGCCAGCCTGTTCGGGGGAGCAGGGGGCGGGGTGCGCATCGAGCCGGTTGGCTTTCTGGTGATTCGGGGGGAGCGGGTGGAGCTGCTGACCACCGCCCAGAAGCCCGACCAGTGGAACCAACTCAGCGAGGCCTTGGTACCCCTGTTGCAGCAGTGGCTGCAGACTCGTGCCGGGATCCCATCCGACCGGCCCGGCTAGCCGCGAATGTGAAGGCGGGATCCCTGGGGAGAGGGCTGTACCTCGATGCGGTGGGGGAAAGCATCCTGCAGGCTGGGGATGTGGGTGATCACCAAGATGCAGGCAAAGTCGGGGGCGATGGCGTTGATGGCGGCCAGCAGTTGGGCGCGTCCGGTGGCATCCTGGGATCCAAACCCCTCGTCGATGAGCAGCGTTTGCAGATCGGATCCCGAGCGCTGGGTGAGCAGGCGGGACAAGGCCAGGCGAATGGCGAAGTTGATGCGGAAGGCTTCTCCACCGGAGTAAGTCTCGTAGGGGCGGGTGCCGTGGGGATCGGCAATGAGAATGTCGAGGGTGTCATAGGGACTCCGTCCCGCTACGGAGGACAGCTTGGCCGGTGGGCAATAGCGTCGCCCGGAGCGCTGGGTAACCAATTGCAGGTGCAGGCGGTGTTGGGTCAGGCGGGCCAGGATCTGGTTGGCCTGGGCTTCCAGCTCGGGCAGGACATTTTCGACGATCAGGGCGGGGATGCCGTTGCGGCCGTAGGCATTGGCCAGCTCTTGGTACACCTGCTGCTGGCGGCGGGCCTGTTGCAGTTGCTGTTCCAGCTCGGCCTGTTCCGCCTGCTGTTGAACCGCCTGTTGTAGCCGTTGTTGGGCGGCCCCTATCTGAGACAGCACCTCATCCAGCCGCCGGCGGTGCTCCCGCAGGGTTTGGCGGATCCCTTCCAGCTGAGCAGGCAAAACCTCGGGATGCTCCGCCAGTTGTTGCTGAAGCCGTTCCAACTCTTGGGTGGCCTGGGCAAAGTGCTGGCGGCTTTCCTGTAGGCGTTGGGATAAGGCTTGGGTGCGGGCTGCCACCTCCGGCAGTTCCTGGCGGGCCACCTGTAGGGCTTGCAGGCGCACCGGCCAGAGTTGCGCTTGGGCCAGTTCGGCTTTCACCTGCTGGTGCAGGGATCCGTCGTAGCCCAGGTGGTTTAACGCCTGTTCCACCTGAGCCAACCGCTCCGCCAGGGGAGAATCCGATCCCACTGGTGGGCCGGAGTCCTTGGATCCCACCTGTTGCAGGGTTTCCAGTTGTGCCTGTAGGGAGGCGATTTGCTCGCAGAGGCGAGAGCGGCGCTCTTGGGCCTTGCGGAGTTCTTGAGAGCGGCCCAGGGCCCAGCGCCAGCGCTCCAGTTCTCCTCGTTGTAAGGCGTGCTCGCGCTCGTCATAGCCCAGTTGGTGCAGGGCCTGCTGGATCTGCTGGAGCTGTTGCCGAGCTTCTTGAGCGTAAACTTCCCGGTCGAGGATTTCCCTCAACTCTGCCGCTTCTGCTTGCCAGAGCTGGATTTGCCGACAGCGCTCCTGCTCGGCTTCCCACTGCTGTTGCAATCGCCCTTGCAGATGCAGGCGCTCATCCCAGGTGGCCAGTTCTTGGCTAAGACGGCGGTATTCTGCTTGCAAGAGTTCAATCTCCCGGTCGGCCACCGCCAGTTGTTCGCGGATAACAAACAGTTCGCCGGCAATTTCCTCTTGACGCTCGCGGTGTTTTTTCAGCACCACATCCCGCAGGCGCGGGCTGAGGGGACGGGCGCAGAGGGGGCAAGTCCAGTTGCGACGGCGTTGCGGAGCCATAAAGCCGGATCCCTGCGGCTCTGCTGTCGGCGTTGCAGGGGATGGCTCGGCAGGCTGGCCGACAGAAGATAGGGCCAGGGATCCCTTCTCTTGTTCGGCTGTCTCCTCGACAAGGGCCGTCACCCTCGCCAAAGTGGGGATGGGGCGGCGCTCTCCCTGATCTTGTTCGCCTCGCGGAGCACTTTGAACGGGAAACGCCTCTTGACCTTCATCCCAGCTGGTCACCAACAGGCGGCAGCGTTCTTCCTCCTGTTGCCACTGTTGCTGGAGAACCCGCTGGCGTTCCTGGAGCTTTTGCACGAACAGCCGTCGTTCTTGGACTTTTTCCAACACCTGCTGCTGGTAGAGACGCCGTCGCTCCAGCTCTGCCAAGGCGGCCTCTCCTTCGGCAATTTTCTGCTCCAGGTGCTGCTGCTGCTGGGCTAGAGTTTCCTGGCTTTGCAGTTGCTGGCTGAGAAGCTGGAGGCGGGCTTGCAGACGTTCCCGCTCGCGGCGGATTTGCTCTTGCCAATGCTGTTGCTGCTGGAGAAGGACGGCGGCTTGAGCTTGGGCTTGGTTCAGGGCCTGGAGACGCTCTTGAGCTTGCTGGTAGTGGCGCAGGCCGATTTCGATGCGCTCCTGTTCTGCCAGCAATTGGGCATCGGCTTGGGCCTGGGCTTGGCAGGTGGCCAACTCCTGTTGCAGCCGTTGCATCTTGCGCAGTTGCTGCTGTTGCTGCTCTGCTTGCTGGGCTTGCAGCTTTTGGCGTTCTTGGAGCAGATGCTGCTGTTGCTCGAAGAGGTGGTGGAGATGGCGATCTTGGGCCATCAGGGCTTGGTAGCGTTCGTAACCCGCCAGGATGTCTTCACTCTGGGCGATCAGCTCTTCCAACTGGAGCAGGTGCTGTCGCTGGGCACGCCACTGTTGCTCGGTGTGCTGTAGGTTGGTGCCGAGCTTTTGCAAGTGTTGGGTAAGGTGTTGGTGGCGCTCCTGCAGGATGCAGCGATGTTCGTAGAGGCGCTCTAGGGCTTGCAATTCCTGCTGTTGCTGGGCTAGGAGCTGCTGCAGATGAGTTTGCCGTTGTTGGAGTCGCTCCAGCTCGGCTTGGATTTGGCCAAGGTGGGCCTGTTGTTGGTTGAGCTGCTGCAGGCGCTCTTGGAGCAGATCGGCTTTGAGTTTGGCACTGCGCGCCTGTTCCCGGCAGCGGTCGGCCAGCAAATCGTACTGCCCCAACTTGAGCATGTCGGCCAAGATCTGCTTGCGCTCGCCGGGACGCTTCAGAGTGAAGGCATCTGCTTGTCCTTGTCGCAGATAGGCGGAGTGAATAAAGGTCTCGTAGTCGAGGCTGAGCTGACTTTGAATGGCCTGTTGGGTGGCGCGCATGCCGCGGCGGGTCAAGCTACGCCAGCGAGGTTGGCCGTCGGTTTCTCCGGTTTGAATTTGCCACTCCAGGGATCCCTCGCCCGATAGATGACGGCTGCGCAGGACACGGTAGGTTTGTCCTCGGGAGCGGTAGATCACCTCTACCCAGGCTTCGCTGGCCCCCTTGCGGATGAGATCGCTGTCATTGCTAGCCCGGCTTTGCCCCCAAAGGCCCCAGGTGAGGGCGTCGAGCAGGGCGGACTTGCCTGCCCCATTGGGGCCACAGATACAGGCGGTGTGGATCCCGCGCAGATCCAAAACGGCGTGAGCGTAACAGAGAAAATTGTGCAAGGTTAGGCGAACCGGGATCACGGAAAACTCTGAGGGGCTCTGGTTGCCAGAAAAAATGGGGTTGAATTATTTAATCCAGAGTATCGCGATAGCGGTGCGGAGCATCTTGAAGTTCTTGGCAGGATCCCAAGTCTTACCTACTTTTTGGGGTCGCGTTGGTGGCGCAGAGCGCTTGGGAGATGCCCCTACTTTTGGGAATAAGCTGCTGGCCTGGGATCCGGTCGCAGCAGCCGCTGACACAGTTGGGCAATCTGGGTGGGGCTGGCCTCGTCCAGCCAGCGGTGAAAGGCTTGGGATTCCTGAAGGCGGCCCATCAGCAAGGTGGGGATCTGCTCCGGGCCGTCCAGTTCCGCCAGCCATTGCCGGGGAAAGCCAGTTACTGCAGCCAGATCCTCGGGATCCCGTTGGCCTGCCTGCCACTGTTGCATCAGCCAGTTGACTCGGGCGGGGATCTGCTCCCAGGGGGAGGCAGAAGCGGCCAGGATCAGGGTTCGGGGCTGTACCTGTTGCAGCAGTTTGGCCAAGTCCGCCGGTAGCCAGGGCCAGCGGGCCAGCACCAGCTTTGCCCCTTTTGGTGGTGGAACAAGGTTCTCGGCCTCCTGCCCGTCGTAACAGATGGCCCCTTTCAGCGAATCCGGCAGGGGTTTCTGCCGAAAATCTTGGATCTCTATGGGGGGAGCAGAAAGGGTGGGTGCCTGCCACTCTCCCGAAGGGCGCACTGCCAGCACCTTGCCCTGCCAAGGCTGTTTGCCCCGGTCATCCGCTTCCAACTGGAGGGCGATGTCCAAAGCCTGGCATTTTTGCCAACGCTCCAGCTCTTCTCCGGCCTGCCAAAACCACAGAGTACGGGATCCCGGCGAGCCTTGGAGTTCAAACTTGAGGTGGCGGCCATTGCGGGAGACTCCCAGGTTGGAGCTATTGGGACGGAAGTTCATCAAGGCAACGACGGGGTTGGGATTGCCGTGCCCAAAGGGCTGCAGAAGCTGCAATTGCCGATACACCTCATCCAGCTCTGCCACCCCATCCCGATCCTGAGGGACCAGTAGCTCCCAGTCGAGGATAATCTCCACCGCCAAGGCGCGAGCCTGCTGATCCGGGCTAACCCGCGCGGCCATCTCCCGCCGCAAAGCCAGTTGTACGGCGGCCAGGCAAGAGAGATCCACTTGGATCCTGGCGGCCATGGGGTGTCCGCCTCCCCCCAGCAACAGGGGGCGCACAGCCTCGATGGCCTCCACCAGGTTCACCCCTGGCAGGGAACGACCCGACCCATGGCCCAGCCCTGTGGCTTCGTCTTTGGCAATCAACACCGTCGGGCAGCGGTACTGCTCCACCAAGCGCGCCGCCGCGATCTCCAGAACCCCTGGGTTCCAGCCGGCTTCCGCCAGAACAATGGCTCCTTCTCGGGCCAGATCCATGCTCTCCACTTGTTGGCTGGCCTCTTGGATCACTTGCTGGGTGAGCTGCCGGCGCTCTTCGTCAAGGGCAACAAACCGTTGCACCAGCGCCTGGGCCCGCTCTGGATCGGAGGTGGTCAGCAGCTCCACTGCTAAGCTGGCGTTTTCCAAGCGGCCAATGACGTTCAACTTGGGGGCGATGCGAAAAGCAATATCCTGGGCTGTCGGCGACCTCTGGAGCTGGCCGTTGCTAACCTGGGCCAGCAGAGCTCGCAACCCCGGGCGCTGCGTACTGGCCAGCACCGGCAGGCCCCGCTGCACCAAGTAGCGGCACTCCCGCTGCAACACCGCCACATCAGCCACAATTCCCACCGCCACCAGATCCAGGTGCTGCTCGACACCAGGGATCCCTAGGGCTTGGTAGAGCGCCTCCGCCAACTTGTAGGCCACTCCCACCCCCGGCAAGAAGCGCAGCGGATGTTCAGCCGGCAATCGCAAGGGGTTGACCACCGCATAGGCAGCGGGCAAGGGATCCGGCAGCATGTGGTGATCCGTCACGATCACGTCCACCCCCTGGGCTTGGGCCATGGCAATTTCGGCAGCATTGCCCACCCCGCAATCCACCGTCAGGATCACTTGGCAGCCCTGGGCCAGCACCTGCTGTAGCCGTTGAGGATTGAGCCCGTGCCCCTCGGTGCTGCGCAGCGGTATGGAGAACTGGACTCGGAAGCCCAAGGGTTGTAACGCCGAGAGCAGGAGACTGGTACTGGTGACACCATCGCAGTCAAAGTCCCCCCAAATGCACAGGGTCTCTTCCCTTTCCCGTGCCTGCAGCAGCCGCGCCACCGCCCGCTCCAGATCTGGCAGGGATCCCGACGGTGTGGGGGAATAGTGTTCGGGATCCACGAAGGCCTGCGCCTGCTCCCAGGTGTGCAGACCCCGCAGAGCCATCACCTTGGCCGCATACTTGCCGTATTCCCGGCTCAGTTGCGGATTGAACTGGGGGGGAGTGGGCAGCAGCTCCCAGCGGTGCGGAGTATCTTCGCGCCAGCCGTAATCCATGCAAGCTAGGCCGACCCCTTGGCCGACAAGGGTAGAACTTCTCAGGAGCCTATCAAAAACGGCCCAGGGGGGAAATGGATCCCAGAGGAAAGGGCTGGGGATGATGGGCTACCTTGAACCCTACTGGCAGCAGTGAGAAGCCACACAGCAGGCGGAAGGGTGCTCGTGATTGTGGGTGGCACAGGCTTCGCTGCAGTAGAGTTGACCTTCGTAGCGATAGCCTTGGCTGCTCTCGAAGCTGCAGTTGCAGTGTTCACAGGCGCAACGGACAAGGGTGCTGGCAGACATGATTTTCTCTCCTTCTTTCTCGTTTTTTCCTAGGGATCCTCTTGTCGAAGATCCGCGTCTCTACACCCTAGCGGTTGCTCAGCAACGATGCTGAAACAAGAATCAGAATCATTTTTGGCACTTCACCGATTACAGCCTATGAATTAGGATACAAGTATCCAAGAGAAAAGAGAGATATATACCAACCTATTTGTTAGATTTATCCCAAAGAGTTGTGGCAGCTTATCAGGCAGGCAAGACCTCCACTCGCCAGGTAGCGGAACAGTTCATGGTAACCCAAAGAACACTGCACCACTGGGTGCATCAGTATCAACAAACTCAGGATTTATCCCCCAAGAAAGTCGGCACAAAGCGAGTAGGTATTCTGGAACAACACCGGCAAGAAGTTATGACGGTCATTGAAAGGCGCCTGAACTATTATCCGTGGTAGTATCAAGAACTGCTACGAGAGCAACTGGATACTGATGTGAGTGCTGTTACGATAGACAACTTTTTAAAAAAGCGAGGAATGACGCTAAAAAAGAATTACCGCAGTGTAAAAATCAGAGAAGAGGAGGTGCAAAGGCAACAATTAGCCTATAGTTAAGAAGTCAAGAATATACCAGTGGAAGATATAGCTACAGCCTTTTAATTTAAAATAGGGTACAGGTATTCAAGAGGAAGGAGAGAAAGGAATGCCGACTCATTCTTTGGATTTGCGGCAAAGAGTTGTA
>NZ_JBSSCC010000030.1:0-36235 GCF_054059455.1 Thermostichus sp. MS-CIW-23
ACGCCTGCACAAAGGCATCCAAGGTCGCGTCCAACTTTGCGGCCTGCGACTGGGACACCTTGAGCTTACAGGAGACGGTCAGGACTTGGGTCATGATTCTATCGTAACTTCCGCATTCCTCCCGACACTGACCCTACGGGTACAGTGCGGGGCTCCTGCGATTTCTAGCTGAATGTCCGCTCCAATTCAGCCGGGCTCCGGCAGCTTTTGGGACATTTGGCGGTGATGGCGGTGAGTGGCAGCCTGTGGGTGACCCAGAAAGGTGTCAATGGCTGGATTGCCCTGCCGGCGCTGGTGGTTTACGGGGCCAGTTTGGCGACGATGTTTGCTGCTTTGCACGAATGTGTACACCGCACCGCTTTTGCCAGCCCAAAACTGAATGACCGGGTAGCCTGGGTGGCGGGCTTGCTCTCACTTTACAACAGCACTTTTTATCGCCGATACCACAAATGGCACCACCGCTATACCCAGATTCCGGGCAAGGATCCGGAGCTGGAGGATCCCAAACCCCAGAGCTGGCCGGAGTATTTGCTCGAGCTGAGCGGCTTGACTTGGTGGATCGGCAAGGTGAAGACCTACATCCGCATAGCCAGCGGCCAGTTGCAAGGCTATCCCTACATTCCTGAATCGGCCCGCCAAGAGGTCATTCGTTCGGTGCGGTTGCAGCTAGGGGTCTACGGCCTTGGGAGCTTGCTCTCCCTTCTGCTGGGGGATCCCTGGATAGTGTGGCTGTGGCTGTTGCCTTTGGCGGTAGGGCAGCCGATCTTGCGCTTCATTTTGCTGGCAGAGCACACAGGCTGTAGCCAAACCGAGGATCCCTTCTCCAATACCCGTACCACCCTTACCCTTTGGCCAATCCGCTTTTTGATGTGGAATATGCCTTACCATGCTGAGCATCACCTTTACCCCTCCATTCCATTTCATGCTTTGGCCGATGCCCATCAATACCTCAAGCCCCATCTGGCTCATCTAGGGCAGGGGTATGTGCGGGTTCATCGTCAGGTGATTGAACAATTTCAGGCATGACTCACTACACCTGGAGCCTGAACGATTTTCAGCTACAGTGCGGGATCCAACTGCCCCAAATCACGCTCGCCTACGCCACCTACGGGACTCTTTCCCCCCGAAAAGACAACCTGATCCTCTACCCCACCTCCTATGGGGCTCAGCATCCCGACCTGGAGTGGCTGATTCGTCCCGACGGCATCCTCAACCCGCAGCGGTGGTTTATCCTCATTCCCAATATGCTGGGCAATGGCCTTTCCACTTCCCCCAGCAACGATCCAGCCTGTGGCTTGCGGGAAGATGGCTTCTGGTTTAGCCACTGGGACAATGTGCGCCTGCAGGAGAGCCTGATTCGCCAACACTTTGGGATCGAACGCATCCGCCTGATCTACGGCTGGTCGATGGGGGCTCAGCAAGCCTATCACTGGGGATCCCTGTTTCCTGAGCGGGTGGAACGGATCGTAGCCCTCTGTGGCACCGCCAAGACCACAGTTCACAATCGGGTTTTTCTGGAGAGTTTGCGCTCAGCCCTAACTGCCGATCCCGCCTGGAACGGTCGTCGATTTACGGGTGTCCCAGAGCGGGGTCTGCGAGCTTTTGCCCACATCTACGCCAGTTGGGCTGTTTCCCAACCTTTTTTCAACCAAAAATGCTATGAATCCTTGGGGTATGCCTCTCTCGAAGATTATCTAGAGCGAGGCTGGGAGGCCAATTACCGCCGCCGGGATCCGCAGAATTTGCTATCGATGATCGAAACTTGGATCCGCTGCGATATCAGCGACAACCCCATTCACCGGGGAGATTATCGGGCTGCTTTGAGGGCAATTCAGGCCCAAACATTGGTGATGCCCGCCCAGACGGATTTGTATTTCACCCCAGAAGATTGTCGGGCTGAGGCAGAATGGATCCCGAACGCGGTTTACAAGATCATCCCCTCCATTTGGGGGCACCGGGCCGGTAATCCTCATCAAAACCCCGAGGATGAAGCTTTTATTCGCACAGCCGTGCAGGAGTTCCTGGAGAGCTGAGGGCACCTACACAGATCCTACACAGATTGCAGGCGCAGGTGTTGCACCAGAGCCTGTAGCCCCAACAGGTAGCTTTGCGCCCCAAAACCACTGATTTGCCCAATCGCTACGGCGGCGATGTAAGAGTGCTGGCGGAAGGGCTCGCGGCGATGGATGTTGCTTAGGTGGACTTCCACAGTGGGCAATCCTACGGCTGCAATGGCATCTCGGAGAGCAATGCTGGTGTGGGTATAGGCGCCGGGGTTGATCAGAATGCCGACATGCTGCTGGCGGGCACGGTGAATGGCATCGATGAGCACCCCCTCATGGTTGGACTGGAGAATCTCCAGCTTCGCCCCTAGCATTTCTGCCTGCCGATGCAGAGCCTGATCGATCTGCTCTAGGGATACTGAGCCGTAGATGCCCACCTCTCGCACCCCCAGCAGGTTGAGGTTGGGGCCATGCAGTACCAAGAGGCTCAGAGGCTCGCCGCCGGGGGCAATGGCAGTCGGATTAACGACGACGATGGGATCCATCTTCTACCGGAATGGGAGCAGGTTGAGGCTGGGGGTTCCCCAGCAGGGTGTCGATCACACGTTCCACCCATTCCCGGATCTTTTCCAGCACCTTTTCTACCCAATCCATCCGATCTGCCTCGCGAGGTTTTACGAAGGGAGTTTATTCGACGGACTTCTATGATAGCGCTTCTTTCCGAGGGGTGTAGAGCTGACTGGCTGGCCGGCCTTTTTCCCCAGCAGGGATCCCTTGTTTTGCCTACCCTTTTACAAGAATCTGAAGAAAATCCAAAACCCCTCAGCCAGACCAGTTCTTCAGCATCTGGCTAATGGTTCTGCAGATGATCCGCAGGGTCATGGAGCGCAGCAGGATCCCCATCTGAAGGTCTGTCCCCGGCAATTCAAATCGCTCCGCCTGGCCCGCCACCGTCAAAGTTAGGGTGGATCCCCGCTGCAGGAAGAGGGCGCCGCCGGGGTTGAGATCCCGTTTCAGGGTTTGCAGCTCTTGATCGGAGGGATCCCGCAGCACCACCAGATCGCTGCCTTCGTAGGCCAAGCCCTCCCGCTCCAGGGTCTCTTCGTCGGCTTCCGCCAAAAGCAGATCCAGTTGGGGATGGCGCAGCAGGGTTTTCACCTGGCGAAAGAGGCTGCCCTGCAGGGGTCTAGAGCTGTGGTTTAGCAGCACGCCCTCCCGACAGACGGATCCCACACATGCGTTGGGGCGGTGGGACAAAATATGCTCCACCAAGGTGTGCGCCTCCGCCAAGGTGAGGCGGTTAAAGGTCAAAATCGGGATGCGGGCCGTCTTGGGAAACAGATGGTCGAGGATTGCCCCCGGCACATCCACTCCCGCGCCAATGGCAGGTTTTTGGTGCATGAGCACACCTGGCGCAGCATTGATCTCGATAATCCCCAGGGATCCCTCCTTCCAGGAGCGCTCCAGGCTGGGGGCAATGACATCGATGCCCAAGCACACCAGCGAGAACTGCTGGGCAATGGTTTGGGCCAAAACCACGTTGTCGGGATGGACGGTGGCCGTGACATCGCGGCTCACTCCTCCCGCCGAGAGATTGGATACCTTGCGCAGATAGACCGTCCGCCCCGGTTCCAGCACACTGTCCACTGTCAAGCCTTGCTCTGCCAGAAAGCGCTCCATTGCCTCATCCCATTGAATCGGCCCCAGGGGAGAAGTGGGGGTATCCCAACGGACGGGATCCCGGTTGGCCTGCTCGATGAGCTGCCCGATGGTGCTTCGGCCATCTCCCGTCACCGAGGCGGGGCGTCGTTCTGTAGCCGCCACAAAGCGGCCTCCCACACACAACAGGCGAAAATCGGTGCCCTGCAGATGCTTTTCCAGGATCAGCCGGATGGGCTCCTCAGGGGGAAGGGCTGCCACCGCCACCTCGTAGGCAAAGGCCAGTTCTTCTGGGGTTTGAATGCCAGCCGTCACCCCCATCCCCTTATGGCCGGCCACCGGCTTGAGCACCACCGGATAGCCGATTTCTTGCGCTTGCTGCAAAGCTTCTGCCAAAGAGGCGACCACCTCTCCCTGGGGCACGGGGAACCCTTGCGCCGCCAGAAAGGCTTTGCAATCGTCTTTACGGGTGGTGAAGTCAGAGTCGAGATGGCTGTCGCAGTGAAAGGTGGTGGCCACCCCTCGCACCTGGTTGCGACCATAGCCATACTGCATCACCCCTTCATCCCATAGGTAGTAGGTAGGGATCCCGCGTTCGTGAGCAGCCCGCAGGAGGGCATAGACCGTTGGCCCACCGTACACTGAGTCGCGAAACAATTGCTGCAGGCGGCGCATCTCCCCTTCAACGTCGAAGGGCTCCCCTTGGGCGATGGCTTCCAGCCAATCCCAAGCAAAATAAACCGCGGCACGAGTGGTACGGCCATGCAAGGTCTGCACCGCGATGCGCACATACTCTGGAAACAGGTGACAGCTCCACTTCTGCAAGTGGAGATCCATCTGCAACCGGTTCACCTCCGCCACCAGCCGGGCAAACAAGTGGGCGTAGGAAGGATAAGATCCCTCCTGCAACTGGGGGAAATGGAAGCAGACCTTGGACAGGTAGACATCAATGGGCAGCGGCTGTGGGCACTGGGTAAGGGCAAAGTCGAAGGTGAAAGCGGCTGTATTGAGATAGGGGTTAGGGCCGAGATAATGCTTCAGGTTGAAAATGTCGAAAACATCCGACTCGCGCGCGTTGATGCGGGGCACGCCCGCCGCCTCCTGCAAAACCATAGCCGGCCTCAAGAGAAGGGAAACAACGACCTCAGCGCGGGGAAAACCCAGCTCTCCCGGCTGGGGCCGCTTCCATTATTCCCGATCCGGCCCCATCCCCGGCGGCTTGCCCTCGCAGCACAAGGGATCCCAGCTAGCCTTTTGCTGGTCAATTAACAGTTGCCTGACAGGCAACTTGGTAACTTGGAAAACCCTTCCCACCCTCTGATCGGGTTGGGGTTATTTCGAGTTGCAGTGCAACTGTTTGCCAATTCTGGGATCCCCTCTCCTCATAATGGGCAAGGGGCTGGGAGTGCTTGCCTGTAGCAGTGCTAGAGGAATGCCTCAGACTTAGACTTGTTCGGAATCACCTAACGATGGGCTTGCCAAGTTGGACTAGCGAAGGGCGCTCAGAAGCACAACATCCATAACCAGCAGCGCCCCAGCAAAGGCCAGCAGGCTGCGCACGATCTGGCGCTCTTGCTTAGAACGATGGGATCCACCCACACGAAGCCATTTCAGAGATTGGGGAAGGCGGTACAGCATAGGAGATTCGGGGGAACCCTAGGGTGATCATGCCCTATTTTGTGGGGTTTGGATTCCCCACGCTGGGGGGGAGAAACGGCTAGCCCTGAGGGGCAATTCCCTCTAGAGTGAGGGTTAGTCCATTGCCCCTGTCTATGACCACTCCCTTGACCCAAGCCGAAACCGTTTTGCAAAGGTGCTGGGATCATTGGCAATCTCTGGCCAGCCGTCGGGATTTACAACCGGAGTTCAGGGCTCTATCCACTTTGCGCAAGCGCCTCACCGCGCGGCTGTTTTCCATTGCGGTGTTTGGGCTGGTCAACCGTGGCAAGTCGGCCGTCCTGAATGCCTTAACCGGCGAGGAGCGATTGAAGGTGGGCCCCCTCAATGGGGTCACTCAGCAGCCCCAATCCCTGCTGTGGCAGCCGGAGCCAGGGATCCCTTGGCGGGTGAGGCTGGTGGATACTCCGGGTTTGAACGAAGTGGAAGGAGAAGCCCGCGAACAGTTGGCCTGGGATGTGGCCCGCTCGGCGGATTTGATCGTGTTTGTCATCGCCACCGACCTGACCCAGTTGGAATACCAAGCTCTCTCGGAGCTGCGCACTCTATACAAGCCCATCCTGCTGGTGTTGAACAAATGCGATCTCTACTCCGAAGCGGAGTTGCAGGCCATTTGTGCCCAGATCAGCCGCCACCTAGGCTGGGTATCGCCGCAGGAGATTTTGACCGTGGCCGCTTGCCCAAAACCTCTGAAAGTCCGCACCCACTGGCCGGATGGCCGCATTACTTTAGAATGGGAACGGCCTGCACCCCAAATTGAAGCCTTGCGGGGGCGAATTCTGCAGATTTTGCAAACCGAGGCGGGATCCCTCCTGGCTTTGAATGTGTTGAAGCGGCTGGACCGGGTTCAGGCCCAGATTCTGGAAAAACAGTGGCAGCACCATGCCCCCTTTGTGGAGCAATGGGGCAGGATTTTCGCCCTTGGCAAGGGGATGGGGGTGGGCTTAGCTCCGCTGGGGTTGGATTTGCTGTTGGCCCCGCTGCTGGATGGTCTTTGGCTGCTGGGCTTGGAGATCCGGCTGCACCTGCCCCGGAGGGTCTTGTGGAAGGAGCTGTGGCGACCGCTGCTGCTCAATGGGGCTCTGCTGCTGCTGGCGGAAGGGGTGAGTTCCTGGCTGTGGGGAGACTGGGGCAACGGCCTCTTGCCGGGTCTGGTGGCGGGGGTCAGCCTGTATCGCCTGGGATCCCTGGCGCCACAGGTGCTCAGCCGGTTTGCAGCCCGAGCGTTCGGCCTGGAAGCGGGCCTTCGTGCCTTGATCGGACGGGAAAGGTTGGCTATGACAGACTGCACAGCCTCTCTGCCAAGCTCCCTGGCCTAGTTCTCAACCATTTCGGCAGCGTGGTAGGAGCTGCGCACCAATGGCCCTGAGCGCACCTGGCGAAACCCCATCTGGCGGGCTATCTGGCCCAGCTCGGCAAACTCTTCCGGAGTCCAGTAGCGTTCCACAGGGCGATGGGCCAAGGAAGGTTGTAGGTATTGCCCCAGAGTCAGACGATCGCATCCCACCGCCAGCAGATCCCGGAAAGTTTCCAGCACTTCTGCGCGGGTCTCCCCATGCCCCAACATCAGTCCAGACTTGGTGGGTAATCCAGGATTCAGCTCCTTGACCGTTCGCAAAACCCGCAAGGACAAGTCGTAGCCGGAGCTGCGCCGTACTGCCTGGGAGAGGCGTCGCACCGTTTCGATGTTGTGGTTGTAGCAAACAGGCTGGGCAGCCACCACACGGGCAATGCACTCGCGATCCCCGCGAAAGTCGGGGGTAAGCACCTCGATCTGGGTGCCGGGGCAGCGCCGCCGAATTGCCTCCATGACCTCCACAAAGCGACCGGATCCCTGGTCGGGCAGATCGTCGCGGGCCACCGAGGTCAGCACCACATAGCGGAGCCCAAGCAGCTCAACCGCCTCGGCCACTTTCTCCGGCTCTGCGGGATCCAACGGTGCGGGCCGTCCACTGGCCACCTGGCAAAAAGAGCAGGCGCGGGTACAGATCCCTCCCATCAACAGAAATGTAGCGGTTTTTTGGCTGTAGCACTCGGCTCGATTTGGACAGCGCCCCTCCTCACAAATGGTGTGCAGGCCCCGCTGCTTGATCACCTGCTGCACCGCTGAAGTCTCGCTGGCTTTGCCGATGGAACGCTTGACCCAACTGGGAAGAGGGCTAACCGACATAGGGAGAACCGTTGCGTTAACTGGGTATCGGCAACAAGACTGCGCCCCTCTACAGCCGAAGGATGCAGCGCCTGCTCTGCCATTCTGACATGATGAAGCTCTGGGTTCCGAAAAGGGGAGGCCGAAGTCTTTGGGTCGACGGACTTCTCGGCTCGCACCAGCGGGACAAAGTCCTCCCAAAGCTCAGCCCTGTTCAGGGTTGCATGGGTCTTTCGGGGAGATTAAGCCACCTGGGGTGTGGTCAGCATTTGGTTGACGATGCGCTGCACAATCTGAAAGCCGGTCACCGCCTGCCAACCCAAGATCGCCAGGATCACCACGTTTAATAGGACATGCACATTACGCGCCCAGACCTTTTGCCCGTCTTTCATCAGCGGTGCTAGAGCCGCAGAGCTGGCCACCAAGGCCACAATGCCCAACCCAGCCAGCAGGTGAGGCCCAACAAACAGCTTGCCATTGTTCAGGTAGGTAACCCCCATGCCGCCCAGCGCCCCGAACACCATCAACACCAAGAACAGGGATCCGGCGAGGAAATGCCGCTGACCAAACTTCCCTTTGATCAGCTCCTTGCGTTCTTCTGCCGAGGCAGTGCGCACCCGTCGCGCTTGCAGACCCAGGTAAAGGGCATACAGGGCCAGCGCAAATGCCAAAATCATCAGCACAGGATGAAAGAAAGGCAAGGCCAGTTCTAGCCAGCGAGGAAGTTGAATGCTCATAGAGATCGCAGGATGGAAGAGGAAGACGCCCCCAAATTAACATGAGTTAACCTGATGCGCGGCAGTCTCCAGTCTCAGCGCAGCGGACTGGCACCCTATGGCAGGGTAACCCCCTGCGTCACTTTGTGGCTACGCAACGCTGCCGCGGCCCAGCTTTATCCCAGTCGCCAGCAAGAAAAACTCTTGCACCACTGGGGGCGGATGTGCTGAGCCCTCTACAGCGCGGCGGTGGCAGATCGCAAAACCAGCTACCAAAAGCTGGGCAGGTCTGTCAGCTACTTCGACACCGCTGACGGGAATAAGCAACTGAGCTCGCTGAAGCGTCAGAAGCGGCTAGCCGCGGTTCAGGCTATCGCGAAAGTCCGCCGGCCAGTTGAAGGCTCGCTTCTGCAGAAAGCTGCCAGCTCCCAAAGGTTCTAAAGGCCGGCAAACCCATCCAGCTGGCTCGGAGGAGAGATGGGCGTGTCAGGACAGGGATCCCACCGGCGCGAGATATTTTCCGTCTATGAGAAAGATGCCATTGGCAAACTGCACACTGTAGGTGCCCAACAGCCGCCGCTGCAGGATCACCCCTTGTTCGTGCAAGCGGATCAAATGGGCCGGGCGCAACATCGGCATTGGGTCAGCCGTTTTTAGGTAAGGAGGCATCTCCACCACTTGAACCGTTGCCCCCACTGGCAGTAAACCCTGGGCTTCAGACATAACGGGAGTCCATGTGGCAAGTGTCTCTAGCTTAGCTGAACGTAGGACGATGTATGCCCAAAACCGAACCCGAGCAGGATGACAGCATTAGGGCAGATCCCAGAGGAGCCGAACAGATTGGATCCCCGAAGAATTGTTGTAAGATTTTTATCAAGCACGAGGATTCAACGAGATAAAAAGGTAACATCTTGCAAGGTGAGTTGGTTTTTCCCACAAAGAAAAAGCAGTCGGCCTTTCGGGGTGCTGCCAACTGATCGCCAATTTGCTACCATACCATGAACTCTTGGTACCCATTTTTTGTGTCCTTGGATACGGAAACCTCATTTGCCGAGGCAATTTAGGGGTTCTCTTGTCCTGGAGCTGTGGGCGCAGGGCTTAGCAAGCTCGCCTTCGGCCTACGCACCAGCCAGATCTTTGCCGAAATTCTGTAGAAGTGTTAAGAATAGTTACATTGGCTTGCTATCTTCTCAGTTTTCATACTCGTCCTTACTTCAGCGCTGCGAAACGACCATGCTAGATCCCATTCCCCCCCCAGCCCTTGAGGAATATCTATTGGAAACGGGCATTATCGACCGTTCTCAACTGAGCCTGGCCAAGAAGCTGCAGCATCGCCAGCAAGGGCCGTTGCTGATGATCCTTTTGGAGTTGAGTTTCATCGATCTGGAGCAGCTCAGCCGCCTTTTGGATTTGGGCCGCGCCTACCCTTTTGATCATGCTGCAAACGCTGGATAGTCTTCAGCCCAACTGGCAACAGGCTCTGGCTCGGTGGTTCGCTGCTGAGCAGGGATCCCTGCTGCTGAAAAGCTGTGGGGGTCAGGATCTGGCGAAGCTGCGCAGTGTTTTGCAACAGATCTGTTCTCCTGTCCAGTCTGTTACGTTGCTAACAGAAGACTTGGAGGTGGTGGCCGGCCCATTGACGCTCCAAAGCTGGGATCCTCAAGCGACGGGCCATTTTGCCCACCTCTATCTGGAGCGTTCCGCCTCTAGCTCACACATGAGTCGTTTGGCGGCTATTGTTGCTCGGTTGCGCGCTCCCGACGGGTGTCCTTGGGATCGGGCCCAAACTCCAGAGTCTCTTACCCCCTACATTCTTGAAGAAGCGTATGAGACGGTAGCTGCCATTCGAGCCGGGGATCCGGCAGCAATTGCCGAAGAGCTGGGGGATTTGTTGTTGCAGGTGGTGTTGCAGTCTCAGATCTTTGCCGAGCAGAACCACTTTGATCTGGAAGCTGTGGCTGCGGGAATTGCCGATAAGCTCATCCGCCGTCACCCCCATGTGTTTGGGGATGCTGTGATGGCAGATCTTCCGGAGTTGCACCGCTCTTGGGAACAGATCAAGCAAGGGGAGCGACCGGATCAAAGCCTTGGCCAAAAACTGCTGCACTATGCCCAAAGTTTGCCTCCCCTAATGGCTGCCCTGAAAATTTCCTGCAAAGTGGTGGGGGCAGGGTTTGAGTGGCCAACGGTGGAGGGGATCTGGGCCAAGATCCGCGAGGAAGAAGCCGAGCTGCGTCGAGAATTGGAGAGGGATCCCCCCGATCCAACTCGGCAGGAAGCCGAACTGGGGGATCTGCTTTTTGCCCTGGTCAACTTGGGCCGTTGGTATGGTTTGGATGCTGCCCAAGCTCTAACCCAAACCAACCTGCGCTTTGCTCGCCGTTTTTTGCGCATGGAAGAGCTGGCTCAGGAACCAGCGGGATCCCTGCCCGGCGATGGCATAAGCTCCCTTCTGAAAGGACGCAGTTTCCAGGAGCTGGAAGTCCTCTGGCAACAGGCCAAGCAAGAGTATCCCTAGTTTCGTTTCTGGATGTGGGGTTGAGCCGGTGCCAGCTCTGAGGGGGTATCCGCCCACACAGTCTTGGGGCAGGTTTTCTTCGTAGGGTAGGAGCTGTTCTGAGCGCCTGTCTCTACGTCGGCCATGTCTCCAGTTTCTTCCTTTGAGCAAGCTGGGATCCCTTGTCTGGATTTGACCCCCTTTCGGGAGGGTACGGATCCGCTAGGGGTTGCAAAGGCTTTTGGGGCAGCCTTGGAGGAGGTGGGGTTTGTGGTGATCACAGGGCATGGGATCCCGGAGGCCATCATACAAACAGCCTACGAGAGAGCGAGGGCTTTCTTCGACCTGCCGCTGGAACAAAAAATGGAGGTGGTGACTCCGGATCGCGTCAAAAACCAGGGATACCTGCCGATTGGCATCGAAAGTGTAGCCGCTACCCGTGGGGCAGAGGTTCCCTACGATCTCTGTGAGGCGCTGGTGTTCAATGACCTGTTTCGGGAAGATCCACAACGGCCCCAAGCAGGGGTGGATCCGGATTCGGGCAACCTTTGGCCCACCCATCCAGCAGGACTGCGGGCTGCTCTTCTGGCTTATGATGCAGCTCTGCTTCAGCTCACCCAAACCTTGATGCGCATGGGCGCGTTGGCTTTGGATCTGCCGGAAACCTATTTTCTGCCTTTTATGGAGGGGAAAGGGGGAGTGCTGCGGGCTGTGCATTATCCTGAACAGGAGGTGGAGCCCATCCCGGGACAGCTACGCTATGGGGCTCACTCCGACTACGGTGGCTTCACGATTCTGCGACAGGATGGGGCGCCGGGAGGGCTGCAGGTGTACTCCAAAGCAGGAGAGTGGATTGATGTGCAGGCTGTTCCCAACGCCTTTGTCATCAACGTTGGCGATCTGCTATCCCGTTGGACCAATGACCGTTGGCGCTCCACGTTGCACCGCGTGGTCAATCCACCCCGATCGGCTTTCGGTTCCAGTCGCCGCCTGTCTTTGGTTTACTTTACAGCTCCTCGGGACGATGCTTGGATTGAATGCCTGCCCACATGCCAGAATGCAGCAAACCCCCCTCGCTATGCTCCTGTACAGGCTGGGGAGTACATCCGCTCTAAGCTGGAGGTTTCGATGATTGGGAAGGCAGGGCAAAGCTCTCGGAGATCTCAAACTCGGGATCCCTGAAGTCTAGAGATCTCGGGCAGACGATGCAACCGCTTCTTGGCTTTGATCTGGGAGCAGTTTGAGTTGCCTGATCTCGGTGCTCCTTTGCCTGTGATAAAACTCCTTGCCCGTCATTTGGCCTGTGCAAATTCAGATCCGCCATCTCATCGAATATCGCTACAGTCGTCCAGTCCAACTGGAGCCCCACACGGTGCGATTGCGACCGCGCTGCGACGGGATCCAAACTCTCCTGGCTTTTGAGTTGCAGGTGGATCCGCAGCCGGTGGGCCAATCGGCGTTGGTGGACCTGGAGGGCAACGCGGCGGTTCGGCTCTGGTTTGGGGATCCCACCGAGCACTTGCGCATCCAAACTCAGGCCACGGTGCTCACCCTGCGGCAGAATCCCTTCGACTACCTGCTCTGCGATTGGGCCACCCATCTCCCCATCGACTATCCCAGCACACTGGCAGCCCAATTACAGCCTTATCTGACGGCTCAGGCGGATCCCGGCGTCCAAGCCTTGGCCTGGGAGCTATGGGATCACGTGCAGGGGGAAACGACAGCTTTTCTGCCGGCGCTGAACCAGCGCATCTATTCAGAATGCCGCCACATCTTGCGGGAAAAGGGGGATCCCTGGCCTGCCGGCTTGACCTGGCATCGCAAAACCGGAGCCTGCCGCGATTTGGCCCTGGTGTTCATGGAGGTCTGCCGTACGGTAGGCTTGGCCGCGCGCTTTGTCAGTGGCTACCAGGTCAGCCCCTCGCAGCCTTCGGGGGAGAGCAGGGGTGGAGAACCCCCAGAGCCTGTGCGCCGTCATTTGCACGCTTGGGCGGAGGTGTACTTGCCGGGGGCCGGTTGGCGGGGCTTTGACCCCACCCAGGGGTTGGCCGTGGCCGATGGTCATGTGGCTTTGGCGGCCAGCGCTTACCCCAGAGATGCCGCTCCCATTTACGGCCATTGGCTGGGCAAGGGCGTTCACAGCAGTATGAGCTACACCATCCACATCCAGGCGGGATCTTCTGCGCAAAGCCAAGCCCAGCTTGCTGCAGACAGCCTGAGCACTCCACCAAAAGTTTGGGGCTGAAGCCGTAGAGCGTCAACTTGGCCGGATCCCAAAGCGAAAATTTGAGATAGCATAGCCTAGCCAAGATCTAGAGAATCTGCCGAGGGATCCCGTTGACCCAGTCTATTGATGTCCCCACCAGCGTTGATACGTTTTTGCAGGAGTTGGCCGCCATTCAGCAAGTTGGGCCGAAGCGAGTGGCCATCCTGGGCAGCCGTCATGTGCCCATTACCCATCAGTATTTGATCGAGACCCTCAGTTATGCCCTGGCCCTTACCGGCAATCAGATCCTCACCTCTGGGGCCATTGGCACCAACTTGGCCGTCATTCGGGGGGCGATGCGGGCGGACATGAAGTCCTTGACGGTGATCTTGCCCCAGAGTTTGGAGCGACAGCCGGCAGAGTCGCGGGCCAGCCTGGAGCAGGTGCTGCATCTGGTGGAGCATCCGGAAAACGACCATCTTCCCCTGGCGGAGGCCAGCCGCCTGTGCAACCTGGAGATCATCGGCAAGTGCCAGCAGTTGATCTGCTTTGTCTTCCACGACAGCGTCACGCTGCTGGATGCCTGCAAGCATGCTGAGGAACAACACAAGTTGGTCACTCTCTTCTATTTCGACTGATTTGCCCTTCTACTTTCTTCCTCGGTATTGAGCTTGCGGCAGGGGGAGGCAGGGGGAAGTGTTCTTGTAGCCAGGCTTCAGCTTCTGCCGGGGTGGTGAGTTCGCCGTTCAGGGTGAGGCAACGCAGTTGCTCCAAAATGGCTTGGAAGGGGCGACCTGGCTTATAACCCAGACGACGCAGATCGTGGCCGTTGAGCAGCGGCTTCACCCAGTACCACTCCTGCAAATAGCGCCAGATCAGCCGCCGGGCCGGCTTGGGGGCGATCCCGGCCACCAAAATCACTGCTGGGATCCGCAGCCCCTGCAGCAGTTGCACCACCTGGGCCGGAGAGAGGGTGCCGGGGTCCAATTGGGCCAACAGGGTTTGGTAATAGGAGGAATGGCTGAGGCGTTCGATGCCTGCTTGGGTAAGGTGGAGTTGGCTGGCCACCTGGGGGGCTTGGGGCAGCGTGAGGAGGAGAGCCTCTAGGCGCAGTTGCCAGATCTCCTGGGATCCCAGCTCAGGATAGCGGCGGCGAAAGTGATAGGCCCAGCGGCCCACCCGTTGCAACCGCTGACACAGGGAGGGATCCCACTCCAGGTCGGGGTGAATACAGCGCAAAGCCCCCCATTCTGCCAGCCGCTCAAAGGCTTGGGGCCAATCGCGGGATCCGAGAATGTAGGCCAGCTCCTGCTTGAGGCGATCCCCGCCGACGGCATCGTGCAGACCACTGGCCACAGCAGCGCGGATCCATTTTTCTGTGGTCGAGTCCAGGGCGAAGCCCAAGCGCACCGCAAAGCGCACCGCCCGATAAATGCGGGTGGGATCCTCGATGAAGCTGTTGGGGTGTAATGCCCGGATGATCCCCTGTTGCAGATCCGCTTGTCCGCCGAAAAAATCCAGCACCTGTCCTCGCTGGGGGCCGTTGAGGCGCAAGGCCAAGGCGTTGATGGAAAAATCCCGCCGATAGAGGTCTTGCTGAATGGATCCCATGGCCACTTCGGGGGGAGAGGCCGGGTAGGGATAAAACTCCGTGCGGGCGCTGGCGATATCCACACAAAAGCCTCCTGGCCAGATCAAGGCCGCCGTTTGGAATTTGCCGTGGATCTCCAGCCGCGCTTCCGGGAAGCGTTGTTTGAGCGCTTGTCCCAAAATCAAGCCCCAGCCCGGGGGATCGATCCCATCCGGGGCCGAAGAGTAGGGCCCATCCACCACCAAGTCCAGATCCAGCCGCTCCAGGTTGGGCGAGGGCTGCCGTCCCCACCGGTGCAGCAGCAGATCCCGCACCGTTCCCCCCACCAGATACAACCTCAGGCCCTTCTCATCGGCGATGTGGGCGGCCTGCTCCAGCAACTGTCGATGCCGTTCCGAAAGAGCGGCGAAGGTGAGATCCAAGGGGCAGGAAAGGGTGGGCAAAGCCAACTGGGGTGAGAGGGCCGGCAACTCGTGTAGGTGCCGCAACACATCGGTGCGAGTTACAATGCCCACCAACTGTCCATCCTGGAGAACCGGCAGGCGGCCAATATCCCACTGCACCATCAACCGCTGAATCTCCGCCAAGGGGGTGTCGGGGGAGAGGGTTTTCACGTCGGTGGTCATGTAGCCCTTGACGGGGGCATGGCCAAACCCGTGATGCAGGGCGATATCGATATCCCGCCGCGAGATCACCCCCACCAGGCGACCTTGAGCGTCCACCACCACCAGGCCGGAATGGCCGTAGCGCAGCAGCACCCGCTGGGCCTCGTCGATGGTGATCTCCGGTCGGATGGTGCGCACCGGAGCCGACATCAAATCTTTGGCCGTCACCGGGGGCGGGATCCGCTCTTGGACAGCCTGCCTGAGGGCCGCCATGACTTGGGCCGGGTCGGGCAAAGGCTGCTCTGGGCTGGCTTTTAACGTGGCTGCTGCAGCACAATCGTGTCCACCGCCGCCGTAGAGGGCCATCACCCTGCCCAACTGGGCAAACTCCTGCCGCGCCCGCCCGATCAGGCTGAGCCGCTCCCCCTGCCGCGCCACCAAGAGCAGCACATCCACTCCCGTCAGATCCATCAGCCGCATCACCAGGCCGGCCAAGCCGGGCACAAACTCCGGCAGCTCCAGCAGCCATTCTCCCAGGCGATACTCCCCCACCTGCTGCACCTGCATCTGGGCCAACCCCTGGCTGAGCAGCTCGCGCATCTCTGGGGTGAGGCCATCCCCCAAAAAGCGCCGCAACAAGACCAGGTTCACCCCCTGATCCAACAGCCAGCTCAGGGCAGCAGCATCGCGGGCGGTGGTCTCCGGGAAGGTCAGGGATCCCGTATCCATGTGAATGCCCAAAGCCAGCGCCAGCCGCTCAAAAGGGCTGAGAGGGATCCCAGCAGCCTGCAGCCGCTCCACCAGCAAGGTACAGGTGGCCCCCACGGCCTCGATATGGCTGTTGACCTGCTGCTGCGGCCAAAAGTTATCCAGTGGACTGGGGTGATGGTCGAAAATCTCAATCTGCGCGCCGGGGACGCTCAACCAAGCGGCAGCTTTGCCCAAGCGATCCGGATCGTGACAGTCCACCACAATCCACCGCTGCACCTGTCCCGGATCCACAGAGCGTAGCTCGATGAGGGGAAATTCATCTCGGTACAAGGCCAAAAACTCCTGCACCCCCGGCAGGGATCCCCCGGTCAAGGCAATGCGGGCACCCGGATACAGGCGCGCCGCTCCCACCGCCGCCCCCAGGGTGTCGAAATCCGCCGATTGATGGCACAGGACCAGATCCATTGCGGCAAGGTTTGTCGTATTCCGCTCTTCCATCCTGGCCCAAGCCAGGATCCCTCTTGTTGGAGTCGGACAAGAAGAAATGAAGGGCTGCTCAACTCCGAGGGGCAAGTGAAAACCTCGAAGCTAAGTTTCAGGACGGGTGTCCGGGTTTTTATCAAAAAATTGGGTCATAACCCCGTCCTACCGCTGCGCAGAAGCAATCCAGTAGAGTGGGGAGGATGCCAGCAAGGAGCCTTCACAGGGTCGTCAGCTCCTTTTCTTTTTCTGCCAGCAGCTCATCGATCTTCTTAATGTAGCGGTCAGTTAGTTTCTGGATGGCATCCTGCAAGCTTTTGGACTCATCTTCAGACAGCTCGCCGTTTTTCTCTCGCTTGCGCACCGAGTCAATGCCATCCCGCCGGATGTTGCGGATCGAGACTCGCCCCTCTTCGGCTAGCTTGGCCACCTGTTTGCTCAGCTCTTTGCGGCGCTCTTCCGTCAGGGGGGGAATGGTGAGCCGCACCACCTTGCCGTCGTTGCTGGGGGTTAGACCTAGGTCAGAGGCAACAATGGCCCGCTCAATGGCCGCCAGGGTCGAGGGATCAAAGGGCTGGATCAAGAGAGTGCTGGAGTCTGGCGTGGTGAGGCTGGCCAGGGCCTTCAGGGGAGTGGGCACGCCGTAGTACTCCACCTGAATCCGATCCAGCAGGCTGGAATTGGCCCGCCCGGTGCGTACCGTATTAAAGGAGCGCTGTGTGGCTTGCACAGCTTTGTTCATCAACTCCTCAATCTCAGCTAGCTCCACGGGGTTTTCCTCGCTTTCAAAATCAGTTTCCAGATATCAGGCTCTGGCAGCAAACCTGGCACCTCTACGGTGAGCCTGACCTCAATTTTACTGCCTTGTTGGGATCCAGATGGGATCCCGTTCCTCAGAGCTGCACCTGCAGTCGGCGAATTTCTCGCCAGATGCCCCCCAGTGGGATGGTACGAGCTCAAAGCTTCCCCTAAACTGCTCTGCAGTTTACTGCACAACACAGGCACAACAAAGTTTTATGCTCTCTCGCCAAATTGGTTCTTCAACGGCCCTAACCTGGCTGATCGGCAGCTTGAGTCTCTTGGGTTTTGGAGCGGCTGCGGCAGCCTTAGAGCTGCAGATTGTGTCCCCCAATGCTTATAAAGTGCCCTACCTGGGAATTGATGGTGTTTTCACTCTGGATACGTCCCTGGAACAATCGGCCAACGATCCGCGCAATCCGAAGCGGGTGAAGTTTGAGAAGATGGAGTTCTTCTCCTTCTACGCCGATCTGGAGGGGAAAAAGCCCCTGGCGGAAAATTGTCGCTACGCCTATCGGGGGGCTGCGCCGGATCCCTTCTACTACCCCGATCGTTCCCTCAGTTCCATCTGGGATCTGTTTCAGTTGCAGCCTGGAGCAGACGCCAGTTGCGAGACCTTCACCTATGTGATTCTGCGGGCACCCCACGGGGATCCGGTGCACATGCACCTGCGCTACGGAGGCCGCAACAGCAGCTTCCAGGAACTTCTGAATATCAGCACTCTGCCGGAGGATCCTGCCAACTTCAACCCCTGGTGGAGCACCTACTGCGCGGAGGGGGTAACCGGCTGCGATTGAGGGGCTGAGCGGCTCACAACTCCTGCCGCGCTTCCAAGGCACGGGCCAGGGTAACCTCGTCGGCATATTCCAGCTCGGATCCCATGGGCAGGCCGAAGGCCAGGCGGGTCATGCGCAAGGTGGGGGCAACTGGCTTCAGGTAATCCTTGACCACGTGCATGGTCACCTCTCCCTCTACACTGGGGCTGAGGGCGAAGATCAGCTCCTGCGGTTTTTCCCGTGCCACCCGGGCCACCAGCTCGCGGATGTGCAGTTGATCGACCCCGATCCCGTTCATGGGGGAGATGAGGCCGCCCAAAACGTGGTAAAGCCCCTTGAACTCGCGGGTGCGCTCCATCGCAATCAAGTCTTTGACGTCGGCCACCACGCACCACAGCAAGGGATCCCGCTGTGGCGAACGGCAAATCTCACAGGGATCCTCCGCTGACCAGTTGAAGCAGATGGAACAGTGCCGAACCGTCTGCTTGGCTTCCAGCAGGGCTTTGGCCAGGGCCTCGATCTCGCCGGCAGGCCGGTTGATCAAGTGGAGAGCTAGGCGCTGAGCGGTTTTGGAGCCAATGCCGGGCAGCCGTTGCAGCTCTTCGATGAGGCGAGCCAAGGGGGGAGTGTACATACAGAGTTAAGCAAGCGAGGTTAAGCAAGTGGGGCTCAACCCAGTCCCAACCCCGGCAGACTGATGTTTCCGGTCAGCTCTTCCATGCGTTTGCGCATCGTCTCAGCAGATTGGGTGTAGGCGTTCACCATTGCTGTCAGGAGCAAGTCTTCTACCACATCCACCGACTCCTGGAGCACTTGGGGATCCAGAGAGACCTTAAGGGGTTCTTGGTTGCCGTTGACCGTCACTTTCACCAGCCCATTGCCGGCTTCGCCGACGATCTCCATCTCTTCCAGCTCTTTTTGCAGCCTTTGGGCGCCATCGCGCACCTCTTGGGCTTTCTTGAGCGCTTCTTGGATTTTGCCGAAGGGGCCAAAGCCTCGAGTCATGGGATCCTCTCTTGGGTTATCCAGATACTGCTGTTCTACTCTACCCGTTTCCCCATCGCCGGTGAAAGCACTCGCAAGTCTGGGCAGAGGTGCTTGCACCGCTAACGCGACCGGTCTTCCTTAGGTTGCCCTTAACTCTGGCGGATTATCCTCTCAAGAGAAGCCAAAGATCGACTCAAAAGCCCATCTGCTCATCGGTGTTCGCCGTCTGGAGGTGCTATGGCTCAATTGTTGCAGGATCCCCGCTCTCAAGTGGCCCAGCCCAATTCAACTTGGGTAGAGCCTTCTCCCTGGCGTTGGCGGCGCTGGATCCCGGAGCGTTGGTATGTGCATTTGGGCCTGGTGCTGGCCTGCTTGGTTCTGGGATTTCCGGTGTTGTACGCCCTGCTCGTGAGCACCCAGAACAATGCCGAGGTGTTCCGCTATCAATTGACCTTTGGCTCCTCTTTTGCCTTCAACTGGCATCAGGTGATGGTGGCGCGGCACTTGGGCCACTACATGGTCAACAGCACCATCGTGGCGGTGGCGATCACCGTGGGCAAGACGGTTTTGTCGCTGCTAGCCGGGCTGGCCTTTGTGTACTTCCGCTTTCCCGGCAAAGGGCTGGCCTTTGGCTTTGTGCTGATCACGCTGATGATGCCCACAGAAATCTTGATCATTGCCCTGCTGCGGTTGGTCACCAACTTGGGCTGGGGATCCACCTACTACGCTTTAATCGTGCCCTTTCTGGCCAGCGCCACGGCCACGTTTTTGTTCCGCCAGCATTTTTCCAACATTCCCCGCGAGCTGGCGGAGGCGGCCCAACTGGACGGGGCCAACCCGCTGCAATTTCTCACCCAGGTGCTGATCCCCTTGAGCTGGAACGCCATCGGGGCGCAGGCGGTGATTCACTTCGTTTACGCTTGGAATATGTACCTGTGGCCCCGCTTGATCGTGCAAGGCCGAGAGCGACAAGTGGTGCAGGTGGGGCTGCAATCCCTGCTCAATCTGGATAGCTCGGCCTCCTATGGCCCCATGATGCTGGGGGCGATCATCGCCAGTATCCCGCCGCTGCTGGTGTTTATTGCGCTGCAGAAGCCCTTCATGAGCGGGTTAGCCCTCAATCGCGACAAGTAAGCCCTTAGGTTCCCTTTCATGCCCAGAGATCTACGCCGTTTTATTGCTCTGCTGGAATCCCGTGGTCAGCTCCGCCGCATTTCGGCAGAAGTGGATCCGGATCTGGAAATTGCCGAGATTGCCGATCGCCTCTTGGCCTGCGGGGGGCCGGCGCTGCTGTTCGAGCGGGTGAAGGGATCCTCAATGCCGCTGCTCATCAACACCCTGGGCACGGTGGAGCGCATTTGCTGGGCTTTGGGAATGGAGCAGCCTCAGGATCTGGAGGAACTGGGGAAAAAGCTGGCCCTGCTTTACCAGCCGCGGCCACCGCGGAGCTTTGCCCAGGCGGTGGAGTTGGGACAGGCGCTGCTTAGCGTCTTCAAAGCGAGACCCAGCCGGGATCTGATCCCTCCCTGTCAGCAGGTGGTGCGGCGGGGAGAGGAAGTGGATCTCACCCAATTGCCCCTGTTGCGGGTCTACCCCGGCGATGCCGGACGGGTGCTGACCTTGGGCCTGATGGTCACCAAAGACCCGGAAAACGGGATCCCCAACGTGGGGGTGTACCGCCTGCAGTTGCAAAGCCGCACCACCATGACGGTGCAATGGCTGTCGGTGCGGGGGGCAACTCGGCATCTGCGCAAGGCGGCAGCCCTGGGCCAAAAGCTGGAGGTGGCAGTGGCGGTGGGGGTGGATCCGGTGGTGATTTTGGCGGCGGCCACACCTCTGCCGGTGGATCTGTCGGAGTGGCTGTTTGCCGGTCTCTACGCCGGAGAAGGGTTGCACCTGGCCCAGTGCAAAACGGTGGATCTGCAGGTGCCGGCTCATGCTGAGATCGTTTTGGAGGGCACCATCACCCCTGGGGAAGTGGCCCCCGACGGGCCTGCCGGGGATCACATCGGCTACTATGGCCCCCGCAACGAGCAGGCCCCTCTGATTCGCTTCCACTGCTTGACCCACCGCCGGGATCCCATCTATCTCACCACCTTCAGCGGCAAGCCCCCCAAAGAAAACGACATGATGGCGCTGGCCCTGAACCGCATCTACACCCCCATCCTCAGGCAGCAGGTGCCGGAGATTGTAGATTTCTTTTTGCCGATGGAGGCGCTGGGCTACAAAGCAGCCATCCTCTCCATCGACAAGGCCTACCCTGGCCAGGCGCGGCGGGCGGCTTTGGCTTTTTGGAGCGCCCTGCCCCAATTTAGCTACACCAAGTTTGTGATCGTGGTGGACAAGGATATCAATGTGCGGGATCCACGGCAGGTGCTCTGGTGTCTGTGTTCGCGGGTGGATCCGCAGCGGGATGTGTTTATTCTGGCGGACAACCCCTTTGACACCTTGGACTTTGCCACCGAAAAACGGGGTCTGGGGGGCAAGATGGGCATTGATGCCACCACCAAAATTCCCCCAGAAACCGATGCTCCCTGGCGGGATCCCCTCACTCCGGATCCAGAAGTAGCCCGCCTGGTGGATCGCCGCTGGGCGGAGTACGGCTTGGCGGATCTCAATTGGCAGCCGGCGGATCCCCGCCTGTTTGGATACGATCTCTAGGCCCGCAGGGCCTCAATGGGATCCAGTTGCGCCGCTTTGCGGGCCGGGAAAATGCCGAAGACCAGCCCAATCCCAGTGGAAAGGGAGAACGCCACTCCCACTGCCACCGCATCGACTTGGGTGGCCAAGGGGGTGAATACCTGCACCGCCACCAGCAGGCCGCTGCTGAGGAGGATCCCGAGCACCCCCCCGGTCACGGCAATGAAAATCGCTTCGGCGGCAAACTGCTGCAAAATCTGCCGGCTATCCGCCCCAATCGCCTTGCGCAGCCCGATTTCATGGGTGCGTTCCGCAACCGAGATAAGCATCACATTCATGATCCCCACCCCTCCCACCAGCAGGGAGAGGGCCGCCGTGCCCGTCAGCAGCACCCGCAACAGGCTCAAAATCCTGGCCGACCCATCCAGGAGCACCTTTTGGTTGCGGATGATGAAGTCATCTTCTCCCACCAATTGGTGCCGCTGGCGCAGCAGGTTGCGGATTTGGAACTCGGCAGCGGGCAGATCGGCTTCAGAGCGGGCCGAGACGAAAATCGCCGTCAGCTCTGTGCCGTAGGGGGAGCGTCGCCCGACCAACTGATTGGCCACCACATCCACCGGCAGAAACACTCCGGCATCGCTGTTGCCAAACACCGTCGGCTTCGAGCGCAAAGTGCCGATTACCTCGAAAGGCAAATTGTTCAGCAGGACGGTCTCCCCAATGGCAGCGGCAGGGTCCAGGCCGAACAACTGGCTGGCGGCATCGCTGCCCAGCACCACCACCGGGCGCTGTTCCTCGATGTCGGAGGGCAAGAGAAAGCGGCCTGCCTCGATCTCCAGGTTCAAGACCGACAAGTACTCCGGCCAAGTGCCGGTGGCCTCATAGCGGCGATCCACTCCACCTCGCACAGCGCGCACATTGGTGCCCAGGCTGGGGACAGCTGCTGACACGGCAGGCACTTCCGCCGCAATAGCCCGTACATCCTCCAAGGTGAGGGGGCGGATGTTGCCGGCATCAGCTAGGCCCAAGTTGGCCGAAAAGACGATCAGCAAGTTGGTGCCCAGAGAGCGAAATTGATCCACTGCCATCTCTTGGGCAGCATAGCCAAATCCGGCAATGGCCACCACCGCCGCATTGCCGATGAGGATCCCGAGCATGCTCAGCCCGGTGCGCAGGCGATGTCGTCGCACCATTTGCCAGGCCATTTTGGCCGCCGTTGCCAGGCTCATGGCTGTTGCTCCGCTCTTTTAATCAAAGTCTCTAGGTTCACCCCAGGAGGCAGGGCAGTAAAGACCCGATCCCCTGCCTGCAGACCGGAGAGGATCTGGGTAACTCCACCCTGGGTAATGCCCGTTTCCACGCGGCGATATACAGGTCGCCGGGTTTGGGGATCCAGCAGGAGCACGCCTTCCTGGCTTTCCTCCCGGAGGATAGCCACTGAGGGCACCGTCAGAGCCTGAGGCTGGGGATCCCCAATGAAATCCACCGAAACAGTCATGCCGGTGCGCAAAAAGTCGGCCCCAGGCTCCGGTTCAACGAAGACCCGAAAGACGGTTACCTCCCGCACCACCACGGTAGCAGGCGCAATCCGCTTCACCCGCCCCTGCACTACGCGGTCGGGGTAGGCCAGGGAGCGGATCTCCACCGGCTGGCCCACCCGCACCTGGGCAATTTGGGCTTCTGGCACTTCTGCCCGCACCTCAATTCCCTGGGCCAGCGCCAAAATGGAACTGGAAGAAGCTGCGGTGGCATCGGAAGTTGCTGTTGTGGGAGCTACAAAGGATCCCACCTCGGCAAAGCGCTGCACCACCACACCGGAAAAGGGGGCGCGGACTTCGGTGTCAGCCAACCGGGATTGCCGTTGGGCCAGCTCGGCTTGTGCCTGGGCAATTTGGGCTTGAATTTGCTGTAGGGTTTCCGGGCGGCTCCCCAGTTGCAATCGCTCCAACTCCTGTTGAGCAGCTCGCAAATCCGCTTGCGCTTGTTCCAGGCGGGCCGAGCGTTGATCCAGCTCGCTGCGGGCTACCACCCCCGCCTGCACCAGGGCCTGGGTGCGCTCTAACTCCCTCTGAGCCAAGTCCACCTGCGACCGGGCAGCATCCACCCTGGCCTGGGCCGCCGCGATCACCTGGGGGCGTTCTCCGGCCTGTTGCTCCGCTAGACGGGCTTGCAGCTCTTGAATGCGGGCCTGGGCTTGCCGAATGCCGCTGGCAAGATCGCCGTAGTCCATCCGGGCCAACAACTGCCCTGCCACCACTTCATCTCCCTGATCCACCAACAGTTCCGCCAGGCGACCCGACTCGCGAGGGCTGACATTCACCTGGCGGAGCGGCTGCACCTGGCCGCTCACCCGCAGGCGTTGGGTCAGATCCACCACTTGAACCGGTACCGTCAATCTTTCCAGCCGTTCTGCCCTCTGCTGCTGCAGCTGACGCTGGATCAGGAGACCGCTGCCCCCTAGGCCGGCCAACAGCAAGCCCAGGAGCATCCAGCCGAAGGGAAATCTCTTGGGGCGGGGTTTGCTCTGGGACAGAGGCTGCTCTGCAAGCTTGGGAGTAGACAGGGATCCCGTCTTGGGCTCATCGGTGTGCAGGATCACAAAAGTCTCCCGTTTGTAACAAAAGCTTTATCTTTGTCTAGCCTATTGGAAAAATGGGGGAAGCGTAAACACGGTTTCCCGCCTCTTGAGGTCTATTCGGCCAGCTCTGTACAAAAAACAGCGACGATTGTTACCATGGTTAACTGCCGGTAGCGCGGGAAGGCCATGAACGTTCGCATCAACGCTGAGGAGATCATCCGCTCCATTGAAGCTGCCCAGATGAAGCCGGATCTGCCGGAGATTCGGGTTGGGGATCAGGTACGGGTGGGAGTTCGCATTCAAGAGGGGGGCAAGGAGCGGGTACAAGCCTTTGAGGGCACGGTCATTGCCATGCGCCACTCCGGTATCAACCGCACCATTACGGTGCGCAAGGTTTTCCAAGGGATCGGTGTGGAGCGGGTTTTCCTCATTCACTCCCCGCGCATCGAGTCGATTCAGGTGCTGCGGCGGGGTAAAGTGCGTCGGGCCAAGCTGTTCTATTTGCGGGATCGGGTGGGCAAAGCCACTCGCATCAAGGCTAAGGCAGAGAGTGCGGATAGCAAGGAACAGCTTCTTTGAAAGGTGGGTGTACCTGCTACACTGGGTAAGCGGGTGTAACCTTTGGCCAATGCGTCCTTAGTTCAGTTGGTAGAACGTCGGTCTCCAAAACCGGATGTCGGGGGTTCGAGTCCTCCAGGGCGCGCTAACCATCAGACCCCCTGCGGCGATGGCTTCAGGTGGGGACACCCCATCCAAGGTGGTTTTTGCAGCCATGAAGTCCGTCAGTGTACCCAACCTACTCCCTGCGCTGCTGCTGGGGCTGCTGCTTTGGTTGGGGATCCCTATCTGGCCTGGATCGGGTGTGGTGGCAACGGCAGCGAGCAACAGGGTAGATCACGAGATCGATCGACTGTTTGAGGAGGCCTTTGCGGCTACTCAGAGGGGAGATTTTGCCCGGGCGGAAACCCTGTGGACTCAACTGTTGCAGATCCAGCCGGACAACCCGGCCCTGTGGAGCAACCGGGGCAACGCCCGTGTCAGCTTGCACCAACTGCAGGCAGCTCTGGAGGATTATGCTGAGGCCATTCGTTTGGCCCCTGAGGCACCGGATCCCTATCTAAATCGAGGAACTGCTCTGGAGGGGCTGGGGCGGTGGCAGGAAGCAATTGCCGATTATGAGCGGGTGTTGCAGTTGGATCCCAACGATGCGGCAGCCTACAACAACCGCGGCAATGCGGAAGCAGGGCTGGGCCAATGGCAACAGGCCTTGGCTGACTACCGCCGCGCCACAGAATTGGCTCCCGACTACGCCTTTGCTCAGGCCAACTATGCTTTGAGCCTCTACCAGGTGGGTGAAACAGAAGCTGCTCTGCGCTTGATGCGGGCTCTGGTGCGCAAGTACCCGAAGTTTCCAGATATGCGGGCTGCTCTCAGTGCCATCCTTTGGGTGCAGGGTCGGCAAGGAGAGGCCGAAAGTCATTGGGTGGCTGTGCAAGGGCTGGATCCCCGCTACGCCGACCTGGAATGGGTGAAAACCGTCCGCCGTTGGCCACCGGCGATGGTGGCAGCTCTGGAGCGTTTCCTTTCTCTCAAGTCGTGAGGATCGGGATCGCGTCGGAGATACCCTGGGCCTTGGCTCTGCGCATTGGCGAAACGGTTGCTGGGGATCCCCGCAGCCAGAGTCTCAGGTTACATCCTGGCTGGGGGTATGGAGATTGCTAGATTGGGATCAAGCCGAGGGAGGATTCCGGCAGCAGGCTCAACCCAGAGCCAAGAGAGCGCAAAGGGATCCCGGAGCCTCTCGGTAGACTGTGAAAAAGACTGTGTAAAGGATTGCTTCCTTCGACACCTTGTCGCTTTCTTCTTCGTCTGTTTTAGACCTATCGCGGCGCGTGGTATCAACGTGAGTGCAATGGCTTGTTTCTCTCGCTCTTCTTCCTTCTTCCCTGATGGGAGAGGGGGGCTGCGAAGTCACTGGAGCTGGGCAGGGCTGTTGCTCGTGGTTCTGCAGATTGGGCAACCTGCCGTCGCTCAGACGGAAACCCGAGTTTGGAGCGGAACCGGCCAAATTTTGAGCGGCCAGGGGCAAGGGGCTACGGTGCAATTGGTTTTGGAAACGGGTGGCGGACGCATCTGGAGCCAATCGGGGCCGGCTTTGGATGCACCGTTTTCCGGCGGCCATATTTCGGTAACCAGCGGTGATGGCACCTGGCAAATTCAATCGCAAGGGGATCAGTTGTTGGTCACCTTTTACCGCGGCGAGCAGATCATCCGCTGGCAACTGCGGCCCATGGGCGAGATCCCCAGCTCTTCTCCTTCTGCGCCATCCAGCTCCCTGAGCAGTGACTCCGCCCAGCCCGTAGCGCTGCCCGTCCAAGAGCTGGTGATTCCAGTACTGAAGAATTTGCCCGGCAACCCCTGAGGGATCCCTGCCCCGCCGGTTCTCGACCCATGAAACCTGGTGCGTTGGCCGCTGGGGCTATCAAACCTGTGGCCACTGGAATGGGCTGGGATGATTTTGGGGGCGGTGGGCCTGGGGATCCTATCCCATCGGCAGTTAGCCCGCCTGTTGTTTAGCTGAGCAGCGGGACACAGGGCAGGGGCAGTTGAGCTGCTGCCGCCGCATCCAGCAACCACAGCAGCCGTCCTCTGGGGTTTATGCGCTGGCAGGGTAGATGAGCTGCGGTGGTCAGCGCCTCTTTCACGATGGGGGCTTTGTTCGCTCCGGTTACCAGGAACACCACCTGGGCTGCCTGATTGAGGACGGGATAGGTCAAGGTTAGACGCGGCTCCTGCCCTTTTTGCCCCACTGTCACCCAGCGGTGCTGCACCTGCAGAGCGGCGGTGTCGGGAAATAGAGAAGCTGTGTGGCCGTCTTCCCCCACCCCCAGCCATACCAGGTCGAGAGAAGGGCACTCTGCACCGAAAATCTGCCGCAGGGTCGCCTCGTATTCGGCAGCATCGCGAAGGGGATCCCCCGCTTGGGTGGGCATAGGGAAAACTTGAGCCGCCGGGATCCCGATCTGCTGCAGCAGGGTTTCTCGTACCATGCGGTAGTTGCTCTCAGGGTGATCCGGGGGAACATAGCGCTCATCCCCCCAGAACAGCCAGGTTTGTTGCCAAGGGATCCCTGGGGTTTGGGCCAGGGCAGCATACAGCTTCTTGGGGGTGCTTCCCCCGGCCAAGACCACCGTAAAGCGTCCCCGCTCGCGAATGGCAGCGGCTGACCGAGCTTGCCAAATCTCGATGGCCCGTTGGATTAAGACGGGGCCCTCCGGAAAGATCTCCAACTGGAATCCCTGCATACACCGAAGCCCTACTGCTGACCTATGCTGGGTCAGCCGACCTGCACCAACACTTTACCGAAGGGATCCCCTAAGCGGGGCAAACACTAGGAAGCCACCGCTAGCTCTTTGGCTTCTGCCCGAATTTGCTCGTAGAGGGCGCGCAGCTTCAGGCCCACGATGATCTGAATCAGACCAGAGCCATTGCGGGATCCCGGGTATTCTGGGTGCTTGCGCAACAGTTCCGTCAGCTCGCCATAGTAGCGGGTGGACAGGTTGCTCAGGTGGTTCTCGATGTAGATGACCTCTTCCAGCTTGTCGAAGGTGCCGTCGATCTCCAAAATCGAGACTGGGTGATCGAAGTAGGTGGAAGGGCCATAGTGGAGGCGGATCCCTGGGTAGGAACAGGTCAGCTTTTTGCCGCAGGGGATCCAATCAATGGTGGAGCCTTCGTCAAAGAGATAAACATGGTCGAAGTACTTCACCCCTTCCCGCTGGATCAGCCGCACCCGCAATACCTTGTGCTCTGGATCCAGCTCCGGCAACAACTGGGTAGGCAAAACCTCAATGACGGCATCGGCGTACTGCTTCTGCACATCGACATAGGCTTCAAAGTCCGGGCGGCGAGCCTCGATTGAGCGCAACACATCTTCGTAGGTGTGGCCCCGCTCGGCCATGTCCCGCTTCACCTTCCAAGCAATCTTGATCTCCGGCGCCAGATCCAAGTACACCTTAAAGTCCAGCAGCTCGCGCACCCGCTCGTCATACATGGGATGCAGCCCCTCTAGGACGATGATGCGGTTGGGCTCCACCAGCTCCGGCGGGTCAATCATCCCCGTCTCGTGGTTGTAGATGGGCTTCATCACGCTTTGGCCGTTCTTAAGCGCCTTGGCCTGCTCGTACATCAGGTCGAAGTTGTTGGCGCGGGGATCCAGCGCCGTGATGCCCTTCTCTTTGCGCTGGTAGCGATCCAAGGAGTGATAGTCATCCAGACAGATGGTGGTAATCAGATCCCGGCCAAATAGATCCCCCAGCCGGCGTAAAAAGGTGGACTTGCCACAGCCAGAATCTCCGGCGACACCAATCATCACAACACGATCAGGACTGCTTGCCATGGGAACTCCTTGGGGACGGGCAGGGCAAAACTGAGAAAAAGGCTCTAGAAAGTTACCAACTGTTACGGTCTTGCATGATACCAAATAAAGCCGTTACATCACAAGCCGCTGGCAGGCCAGAGAGGTGGGCACCCTAAGCAACAATTTAACAAAAAATCCATATTTTTGGCCGATGAGCTTGGCCGGGATTATTTTTCCGGGGTTGCCGCTCTCAGGACGGCCTGGGGGGCTGGCGAAGGTCGTCTGCTTCTCCTCTGACAAGTTCCATTTGAGCAGCCGGGCTGCTGTGGTGTTTGCTATTTTGCTATATGTAAACTCATTTCCTCCCAGTGCCAGGAGCAGATCGCAGGTATGGTTGCCAGCGCAGAAAAGCGAGAGGTTGTCGTCAATCTGTATCGTCCCAACGCACCGTTGATCGGCCACTGCGTGGAGACCTACTCCATTGTCGGTGAAGGAGCACCCGGACTGACTAAGCACATTGTGCTCAGCTTGCCGGATCCCAACTACCGCTACCTAGAAGGGCAAAGCGTTGGCATCATTCCTCCTGGCGAAGATGCCAAGGGCAAACCCCACAAGCCCCGCCTCTACTCGATCGCTTCCACTCGCTTTGGCGATGATGGGGAGGGGCGCACCGTCTCTTTGAGTGTGAAGCGGGCCGAATATGTCGATAAAGAGACGGGCCAACCGGGGGTGGGGGTCTGCTCCGGCTTCCTCACCGATTTGAAGGCAGGCGACGAGGTGATGATCACGGGGCCATCGGGGAAAACCTTCCTACTGCCCGAAGATGAGAATGCCAACCTGATTTTGATCGCCACCGGCACCGGCATTGCCCCTTTTCGCGCTTTCATCAAGCACCTGTTTGAAGAGGATCCCAACTATCAGGGCAAGATCTGGCTGTTCTTTGGGGTGCCCACCACTTCCACCTTGCTCTACCACGGGGATCTGGAGGCCTGGAAAGCCCAGTACGGGGATCGCTTCCGCGTCGATTACGCCATCAGCCGCGAGCAACAAACCCCCGATGGCAAGAAAATGTACGTGCAAAACCGCATGGCCGAGTACGGCGCCGAGCTGTGGGAGATGCTGCAACAGCCCAACACCTACACCTACATCTGCGGCCTCAAGGGGATGGAGGACGGGATCAACAACGTCATGGGGCCTTTGGCCGAACAAGCCGGTCAGGATTGGAGCAAGTTCCAGAAGGAACTGAAGAAAGCAGACAGGTGGCACGAAGAAACCTACTGATCCCTGCTTGTGATCTCTGCTTGTCGGTTTGTCAGCGCCAATAGGGATCCCGTTCCTTGCTTGAGAGCACTGGCGTGGGGAGTATGTCAAAATGCTTCTATCTCCCAGCGTATGCGCTTTTTTCCCAGGAGCATCGAACCGTGGACGCGCGCTACAATCCCCAGGCCATTGAGAGCAAGTGGCAGGCCCACTGGCGTGAAATTGGGCTGGATCGCACCCCAGAGCTGAAGGACGGGAGCCGCAAATTTTATGCCCTGTCTATGTTCCCCTACCCCAGCGGCAACCTGCACATGGGGCATGTGCGCAATTACACCATCACCGATGTAATTGCCCGCCACAAGCGAATGCAGGGGTACGCAGTGCTGCACCCGATGGGCTGGGATGCCTTTGGCCTGCCGGCGGAGAATGCCGCCATCGACCGGGGGATCCCGCCGGCCAAGTGGACCTACCAAAACATTGCCCAGATGCGGGATCAGTTGCAGCGGTTGGGCCTGTCCTACGACTGGGAGCGGGAGATTACCAGTTGTTCGCCGGACTACTACAAGTGGACGCAGTGGATCTTCCTGCAATTTTTGCAGGCGGGCTTGGCCTACCAGAAAGAGGCGGCGGTGAACTGGGATCCGGTGGATCAGACGGTGTTGGCCAACGAGCAGGTGGATGCGGAGGGGCGTTCCTGGAGATCCGGCGCCCTGGTGGAAAAGCGCATGCTCAAGCAGTGGTTTTTCAAAATCACCGCCTATGCCGACCAACTGCTGGCGGATCTGGAAAAGCTCTCCGGCTGGCCGGAGCGGGTGCGCACCATGCAGGAGAACTGGATTGGCCAATCGGTGGGGGCTAAGGTGATTTTCAAAACCGAGGCAGGGGACGAGCTGGCAGTGTTCACCACCCGGCCCGATACCCTCTGGGGGGCCACCTTCATGGTGATGTCGCCGGAGCACCCCTTGGTGGACAAGCTCACCACTGCCGAGCAACTGCAGGCCGTCAGAGCCTATCAAGCCCAGGCCGCTGCCCGCAGCGAGATCGAGCGCAGCGCTGAAGACCGGGAAAAGACAGGGGTTTGGACGGGATCCTACGCCATCAACCCCGTTAACCAAGAGCGGATCCCCATCTGGATTGCCGACTATGTGTTGATGGGCTACGGGACGGGGGCCATCATGGCTGTGCCCGCCCACGACCAGCGGGATTTCGAGTTTGCCCGCAAGTTCGGCCTGCCCATCAAGCGGGTGGTGCAGCCGCCGGAGGGTTCTCCGGCCTCAGCGGATCGCGCCAGCGGGACGGAGTCCTCAGAACTGCAGGCTGCCTGGACGGGGGAAGGGGTGATGATCAACTCTGGCCCCCTAGACGGGATCCCGGTGGGCAAAGGCCCAGGGCAAAGCGTGGAAAGAGCCATCGCCTGGCTGGAAGCCCAGGGGCTGGGGGAAAAGCAGATCAACTACCGCCTGCGGGATTGGCTGATCTCGCGGCAGCGCTACTGGGGTTGTCCCATCCCGGTGATCCATTGTCCCCACTGTGGCATTGTGCCGGTGCCGGAGGAGGATCTGCCGGTGCTCTTGCCGGAGGAGGTGGAGCTGACGGGGCGAGGGGGATCCCCGTTGGCCCAGTTGGAGGACTGGGTGAAGGTGAAGTGCCCCACCTGTGGCGCGGAGGCTCGCCGGGAAACCGATACCATGGACACCTTCATCTGCTCGTCGTGGTACTTCCTGCGCTTCAGCGATGCCCGCAACGACCGAGAGATCTTCCGCAAAGACCGGGTGAACGCCTGGCTGCCGGTGGATCAGTATGTGGGCGGCATCGAGCACGCCATCCTGCACCTGCTCTATTCCCGCTTTTTTACCAAGGTGTTGCGGGATCGGGGGCTGCTGGATTTTGACGAGCCGTTCCTGCGTCTGCTCACCCAGGGGATGGTGCAAGGGCGCACCTACTACAACCCCAACAAGTCCGGCAAGGATCGCTGGATCCCGGCAGCTCTGGTGCAGGATCCCAACGACCCGCGGGATCCGGAAACGGGCGAGCCCCTGCAAGTTATCTACGCTACCATGTCCAAGTCCAAGGGCAACGGCGTGGATCCTGAGGAGGTGCTGGCCCACTACGGGGCAGATACGGCCCGCATGTTTATCTTGTTCAAGGCCCCGCCGGAGAAGGATCTGGAGTGGGACGATGCCGACGTGGAAGGGCAATTTCGCTTTCTCAACCGCGTCTGGCGGCAGGTGTACGAGTTTGTCGTTCGCGGTGGCGGGACGAAGTCCTGGCGGGGCAGGGTCTCAGAGCTGTTGCCGGCCAAGGTCGAGGTGGGATCCCTGACCAAGGCGGAAAAAGATCTGCGCCGGGCCATCCACACCGCCATCAAGGAAGTCAGCGAAGATCTGGAAAACGATTATCAATTCAACACTGCCATTGCCGAGCTGATGAAGCTGAGCAATGCTCTGGGGGAGGCCGGGATCCTGGATTCGCCGGTTTATGCAGAGGGGATCCGCACGCTGGTGTTGCTGATGGCGCCTTTTGCCCCCCATATTGCGGAGGAGCTGTGGCAGGCGCTGGGGGGCGCAGACTCGGTGCATCGGCAGTCTTGGCCCAGCTATGACCCGGCAGCGCTGGTGGCCGACACGGTGACCATTGTGATTCAGGTGAACGGCAAATTGCGCGGCTCGTTTGAGGCCCCTGCCGAGGTAACGCCGGAGGAGCAGGAACAGTTGGCCCTTCGGTCAGAAGCAGCGCAGAAATATCTGGAAGGGGCAACACCCAAAAAAGTGGTGGTGGTGCCGAAAAAGCTGGTTAACTTTGTCCTGTGACATACTCCCGCACTCATGCTAACGCAAAGCGCTCCGCGCCGCTAAAGCGAAAGAGTGCGGGCTTCTCAGTGACTCCTGTGAAGGACATTTCCTGAGCTTTGAGAACGGGATGCCCCACCGCCCTGTATTTGATGTTTATCGCCGCGTTGTGGTCTCGGCCTAGTTCCAGTCCACAATGCGGGCAAGAATGCCATCTGTCTCGAATGGTTTTCGGTACTTTTTGACCGCACTGAGAACAGTCTTGGCTCGTGCCTCTTGGATCCACTGCAATCGCCCTCAGCCCAGCTCTTTCAGCCTTGACTGCGAGAATTTGCAGGAATTGCCCCCACCCGGCGTCATAGATGGATTTTGCTAGTCGGGTTCTCGCAATACCTTTGGTGTTGAGCGCCTCATACGCAATATGCTTCCCTTTGCTTACTAGCTTCTTGGCTACTTTGTAGTGGAAATCTTTACGCTGATTGGCCACCTTGAGGTGTGCCTTAGCCACTCGCTTTAAGGCTTTCTTGCGGCGGTTTGACCCTTTCTGCTTGCGGGATAATGACCGCTGCAGCCTCTCCAGCCGCTTTTGGGCGCGGCGGTAATACTGGGGCACTGGGACGGACTCCCCTGTATCGGTCACCAAAAAGGAGTCCAGCCCCATGTCGATCCCTATCGTGTTCTCCAGTGTTGCAGGCTCAGGAGCAAACTCGGGGACGGACGCATCTTGCAGGCTTAATGTCACATACCACCCATCAGCCTTACGGGTGATGGTGGCAGTCTTGATAACAAACCCGTCAGGCAGCGGACGGTGCTGAATCAGCTTAATTGCTCCGATTTTGGGCAGATGAATAAACTTCCCTTGAATGCAGTCCTGTTTTACCTGGGGAAAGGTGAAGGAACGATACCGGCCCGCCCCTTTGAATCTCGGCCTTCCTGCCCTCTTGCCGTTACGGTCGCCTTTCAGCCAGCGGTCGAATGCTTTGTGCACCCGCTCTATGCAGTTTTGCAGGACTTGCGAATGGATTGCTTGGTATTCGGGGAACCTTGCTTTGGTATTCACCAAGTCTCGTTTTTGGGAGTAGACATCCGGCCTGTCTTTCAGCTCAGGCAAATGACAGATTAAGGGGCAGGCGTTTATATTACAGCGGTTTTGTTCCCACCAGTTAAGCCGCTCTGCCAACCGATAGTTGTACTGCTTGCGCAACAGCTCCAGCCATTGCTCCATCAGGACAACTTGACTGGGCGTAGGCCGCAGGCGGTACTGATAGGCAGTCCTCATCTTAAGCGTACTCAGAAACCGCTACACTGATTATAGCGCCAGCAGGGATTAGCGACCATGAAGCATGATTTTGTTTCCAGCGGCAGAGCTGTATCTGATTTGAAGGCGCACTTGGTCTTAACCACCAAGTACCGTCGCAAGGTATTTACCAGCGAAATGCTGCAGCGATTACATGAAGTTATGTATGACCTTTGCCAAAAGTGGGGTTGCAAACTTATTGAGTTCAACGGCGAGGCAGACCATGTTCATCTGCTGTTCCAGTACTACCCGCAGGTGGATCTGTCCAAATTGGTAAACAACATCAAATCCGTCTCTAGTCGCAGGATGAGAAGCGAGTTTGCGGATTACATCAGCAAGATATACCGGAAAAATGTGCTGTGGAATGAATCTTATTTCATCGCTTCATGTGGTGGGGTAACAGTCTCGGCATTGAGCCAGTACATTGAAAGCCAAGGTACTCCCGCCTCTCATCCCGACCCAAGCGCTCCGCGCCGCTAGCACGTTCGCTTCAGCGGGCCGTAGGCCATACGTCCTACGGACAGAGGGCGGGGCTTCTCGGCGGTTTAGCTAACGGCGGGCCTGGCCAAAATGTTCCGCACTGCTGACACGAACGGGATCGGGGCTTTCACTCGGCGTGGCAGCTCATCGACTTTCCAGGATCGGGCTATGCTGGACTGAGGACTACACCCATCTCCCTGTTGCCATGCGAGACCTTCTGCGCGACATCCTTCGGGACTGCTCTGGCTTTGTGGAACTGCGCTACCACAGCAAGGTGTTCCGCAGCGTCACTGCCGAGAAGGGCCGCCTTGAGCGCACCGCGGTTCGTCGCCGTTCCGGAGTGGGGGTGCGGGTGTTGGAGGCCGGCACTTGGGGCTTTGCTGCCACCGGGGATCCCTCGCCGGCTGCCATTCGGGAGGCCATCGCTGAGGCTCGCCGTGCCGCCCAAGCCAGCGCCGACTACCGCAAACAAAAGCTGGGATCCCTGCCCAGTGTGCGGCTGGCCCAAGGGGAGTTCTGCGAGCCCGGTGTGGAGGAGGTGTTGAACAAACCGCTGGAGGCGAAGATCCAGTTGGCTTTGGAAACCGAGGCGCAGGCCCGGCAGGCCTCTCGCCAAATTAGCTCCGCCAGTTGCACCTACAACGAGATCTACGAGGAAAAAGCCATTGTCACCACCGATGGGGCGGATGTGGCCTTTCGTCTGGTGCGCCCCGAGCTGCGAGTTCAGGCGGTGGCCGAAGCTGCCGGCCAGCTCAGCAGTGGCTCCGAGGCCATTGGGGTAACAGGGGGATGGGATTGCCTGTTCCGCTCGCATCCCTTGCAGATGGCGGAAAAGGCGGCTGCTACCGCGGTTGATTTATTGTCCGCAGGCTACGCAGAAGGGGGATGGGCCACGGTTATTCTGTCGCCTTCCATCGTGGGGCTATTGGTGCACGAGGCCATTGGCCACACGGTCGAGGCGGATTTTGTCCTGGCGGGTTCTGTGGCTGCCGGCAAGCTGGGGCAGCGGGTGGCCAGCGACTTGGTTACTCTCAAAGACTCCGGCCATTCGGAGTTTATGCCAGGGGCAGGGGGAACCCTTCCTGTGGACGACGAGGGCGTTCCTACCCAAAGCACCACCATCATCCAAAACGGCATTCTGGTCAGCTATCTCCACAACCGCGAAACTGCTGCCCACTTTGGCGTAGAGCCCACCGGCAATGCCCGCGCCTGGGAATATGCCGATGAGCCTTTGATCCGCATGCGCAACACCTTCATTGAACCCGGATCCCAAACGCTAGAGGAAATCATCGCCAGCACTCCCGATGGCTACTTCCTGGATGGGGCCAGGAACGGGCAGGCGGACTCCACCGGCGAGTTTATGTTTGGGGTAGAGCGGGCCTACCGCATTCGCGATGGCAAGCTGGCGGAGTTGCTGCGCGGTGTCACCATCACCGGCAATGCTTTTGAGGTGCTGCAATCGGTGGATGCCGTCTCGCGGGACTTCCTGTGGGACTTGGGATCCGGCCATTGCGGCAAGGGTCAACCGGCCAAGGTGGATGCGGGCGGCCCCTACATTCGCTGTCGGGCCATTGTAGGTGGGCAACAACCTGTGTAGTTATTCCCTTGGCGCTGATACATTTACGCTGAACACTGCTGAGCATTACTGCTCAGCGGTGAAGCGATAGCATTCTGTCCGTTTCCAAACAGAACGGCGGTATCCCGCAAAGCCCTGAGCATGACGCCCAGAGCGCCTTGCCAGTCTCGTGGTAGCCTATGGTTGCACTTTGGGCATCTAAACACCTTTGCGCCACCCAACTTGGTGTGGATGTGCCCACACTTGGTACAGGTTTTACTGGTGTACGCTTCCGATACTTCCACGACGACCACGTTTTTCTTTTTGGCTTGAAACTTCAGGAACTGCTTGAACCGATAGTGCGCCCAGGTGAGCATCGCCCTCGCCGTCTTGCTACCAAACTTCCTCCCCGCCTTGGCAA